>JBIOHE010000083.1:0-14534 GCA_044448725.1 Sphingobacteriales bacterium
AAAATCACCTTTAAGATACTGATTTTCAGGGCTTTAACCAAATTTATCCACAAGTAAACCACTCATTATCAATCTTTTATCCAATAAAGTTATCAACATATTTTAACCCTTGATTCGCATTAATAACCTTAACTTATTAAAACAAAACAATATGGCAAAAGTAACAGGCCTTGGAGGCATCTTCTTTAAATGCAACGACCCGGCAAAAATGAACGACTGGTATTCCAAAAACCTGGGATTACCTTCCGGCGAATACGGAACGGCGTTTGATTGGCTGCATGCTGATGATCCGTCGAAAAAAGGAACTACAGCCTGGTGTGCGTTCCCGCATGACACAAAATACTTTGATCCTTCCACCAAAGATTTTATGATCAATTACCGGGTTGAAAATATTGAAAGCCTGGTGGAGCAGTTAAAAAGCGATGGCGTAACTATTATTGATGAGATAGCAACCTACGATTACGGCAAATTTGTGCATATCCTTGATCCGGAAGGCAATGCGATAGAACTATGGGAGCCGATTGGGGAATAGGTGAAATTGGGTGGGGAGACGCCTCTAATGCCACTGCCGTTTGGGCGGCCGACAAGGGCATGAATCTGCAAAGTTCCACCTTAAAATTTGATGAAAGCGGCAAACCTTTCCATATCCAGCAGGCAGAGCAGATCAGGGCATATAAAGATGCCTGGAAAAAAGCCGGACACCAACGGGAACCACGGGTATCTGTGAGCCGCTCGATTTTTGCATTGGCAACCGGGCAGGACAGGTATTACTTTGGACAGCAAGGGTAAGGCCTGCCGCGTAAAGGTTTCTCGTGCTCCGCATGCGAGGTGAACGGTATGTATGTAAGACACGGGTCGGTTAGGCACATGTCCATGTTACGAGTAGCCTTTGTGCTTTTGGCCTTTGCCCGTCATACGCGCGCCAGAAGAGGGGAGAAATACTTATTGACGTTAATAAGGAGACACTTGCAGGGGTTGCTGGATAGTGCTAAGTCTACAGTCTTTAGTCGAAAGTCCTAAGTCTGGTTTTGTACCTTTCTTTGCTTAGGACTTTTGACTTTCACAAAGGTCTTATTCATTTTTGTCTGAACCCGAATTTTTGGAATTAAGGAATTACTGGAATTCTAAAAATTCATAAATTCGATGAATTCGGGTTAAGACAATCCCGCCGCCTGTCCAGGCGTGCCGCCTGGACACACAAAAACTTAAGCTTAGCATGGTTATTTATCTTCTAAATTGTATTCCTGATACTAATCGCTTAACTTTGTTATTATGGAAACTTTAATCATAAACGTTCCGGAAAAAAAGAGCACTTTAGTAAAACAACTGCTAAAGGAGTTGGGGGTTACCATAGAAAATAAAACCAAAGCCAAACAAATGGCTGAGGAAATTAATAAAAGCATTAAACCCGGCTTAAAACCCAGCCTGGATGAAATAGTTGCGGAAGTAAGAGCAGCGCGGTCAAAACAATAGTTATGATTGTTGTTTTGGATTGTAATATATGGGTGAGCCTTGCTATCAACAGCCAAATTGATTTTATTGCCGACCTTTCTGATAATGGCATTACCATCGCCACCTGTTCAACATTGAGAGATGAAATTACTGATGTTTTACGCAGACCTAAATTAAGAAAATTTATTTCGGAACCGGATGCCCAAAAAGTTATCGCGTTACACGATTTAGTCACAACCAGTTACCTACCCCGTATAATACCCAATATTTTAGCTGACCCTAAAGATAACTACCTGTTTGCCTTAGCATTGAAATCAAAAGCAGATTTTCTTGTAACCGGAGATAAATTAATACTTGAGGTTGCAGAATATAAAAGGACCAGGATAATTAAGCTGATTGATTTCAAAGAAATTGTTCAGTAAATTTAAACGGAACGCTAAGTTGCTGGAATTGAAGCGAAACGCTTGCAAGGGCACTGGCAGGATCTAAAATTATTAAGAAATGGCATGGACAATAGTCTTAGAGGACGAAAATAAAACAACAATAATATCTTTGGAAAGAGAATTTACTTCTGGTATTATTTTAGATGCTTCAGTTAATTGCAAATTCAAACTAATAAAATACTTAGACCCCTATGGTGATACGATCTTTAACCATCTTCAAATGGATGATTTAGTTTCAGATTTTAAAAAGCTTCAAGACATAAAATACGCCGAAAGTGTTGAGACGATAATACAGTTAGCTGAAAAATGTAAAATAGGATGTCATACCTATCTGGTTTTTTATGGAGATTAACCCGCCCACCAAAGTTTAAGCTTTATCCCCTCACCTAATCAACCAACACATCCTCACCCATGCGTTCCAAATACCTGGAGGGTATGGTATTATACTCGGCCTTAAATGATTTTACAAAGTACTTCTGGCTCTTAAAGCCTACTTTGTGGCAGATCTGCGAGATGGTTAAATGGCCGGTTTCCAGCAACTGTGCTGCCCGTTTCAGGCGCATGGAGCGCACCAGTTCGTTAGGGGTTTTACCGGTCATTGATAATATTTTTTTATAAAGGGTATAGCGGCTTACAAATACTTCGCTGCTCAGCTCCTCCACCGAGAAATTTGGGTTCGAAATATTGTTGTCGATCAGCAGCAATACCTTTTTTATAAACAGCTCATCAGGCGAATCAATATGCATTTCTGTCGGGCTAACCTCTACCTGTTTCTGATAAGTTTTACGCATATACTCCTGCTGGCTCAAAATATTTCTGATCTTTGACTGCAGGATCTCGAAATTGAAAGGTTTGGTCAGGTAATCGCTGGCGCCGGTTTCCAGGCCTTTTAATTGCTGGTCTTCGCCAACCAGAGCGGTTAATAATATTACCGGGATATGGGAAGTACGTTTGTCGTTCTTAATTTTTAAACAAAGGTCAATGCCATTCATTTCGGGCATGCTGATGTCGCTCACAATCAAATTGGGGTGCTGGGCAAGGGCTTTCTGCCAGCCCTTTTTACCATTTTCGGCCTCAATAATGTTAAATGCCGCATTTAAGTTATCCTTAATATAAAACCTGAAATCGTCATTGTCCTCAACCAGTAAAACGGTTGGTTTCTTAGCATCCCTGCTTTCCTTGTGATGCCCGTTTTTCGGCGTTTCGCTATCAGGTAAAAACCCTGAAGAGTGGTTTATTTGCAAAGGCGCATCGGTGAAAATGCCTTTATCCAGTTGTTTTACGGGCAATAATATGGTGAAGCAGCTACCCTCATTAAATTCGCTTTCAACAAAAATTTCACCATGGTGGAGCTTAACAAATTCTTTGGTAATAGATAAACCGATACCGCTGCCCTGGTTAAGCATAGAACCCGGAATATCATTTTGAAAAAACGGTTCAAATATCTTATCGCGCTTATCAGCGGCAATACCTATTCCGGTATCAATCACCCTGACCTCCAGTTGCTGGTGGGCGCCCGGTTTTTTACCGATCAGGTTTAGCAACACACTCACCTGCCCGCCTTCGGGGGTGAATTTATAGGCATTTGAAAGCAGGTTAAACAATATTCTTTCAATCTTATCATGATCAAAACTGGTATAAAACGTTTCAATTTCCGTGTCGAAAATAAATTTTATGTTTTTTTGGTCTGCTATATCCGTAAAGGCATACGACAGTTCTTTTATAAAACTGATGATATCGCCCCTTTTTTCATGCAGCTTCAGTTCCTGGTGCTCCATTTTCCTGAAATCAAGCAATTGGTTAACCAGGTTAAGCAGGCGTTTTGCATTGCGGTTTACCAGCTGCAACTGCCGCTGTATTTCAGGCTCGGCAATTTGTTTAAGAATTTTATCAACCGGCGCCATAATAAGCGATAAGGGCGTGCGGAACTCGTGGCTTACGTTGGTGAAGAATTTGATTTTCATTAAATCAAGTTCATGCATCCGGTGCGCCTCTTCCCGCTCTTTTTCCAGCGAGAACTGCGCCCTCACTTTATCAATGGCCCTTTTGCGAAAATAGAATAAGGCCCCTGCTATCAGTGACGCGTACACAAGGTAAGCCCAGGCTGTTTTCCAGAACGGCGGCAGAATGGTGATGTTAAGCGTAAGTTCTTTATTGTTCCAAACTTCATTACTTGTGGCCCTAACCTTAAAAACGTAATTTCCGGGGTCAAGGTTCGTATAGGTAGCCTTCCTGATCTTATTGTCGGCGGTTATCCATCCCTTGTCAAATCCCTCCATCATATACTGGTATTTAACCTTGCCGGGATTGAAATAATTAAGGGCGGCAAACTCTATCGCAAACACATTGTCGTTATATTTAAGGGTTAATGATTTTAGCCCGGTGATTGATTGGGGCAATATTTCCCTGCCATTTACTTTTTCACCAACATTTACACTGTGGTTAAATACCTCAAAATCGGTAAAAATTAAATCGGGTACGTTTTTGCTGGTGCGGATATTGGCAGGTTTAAAAATATTGAAACCATTGCCGCCGCCAAACAGCAACTCACCTTCCCGGGTTTTATAGGATGAGTTCTCAGTGAATTCTCGCCCCTGCAAGCCCTCTGTTTCGTTATAATTGATAAAATGGAACTTCAGTCCGTCCGGGTTACGGTCAACAATAATATTTGATAAACCGTTAGGTGTGCTTGCCCAAATATTATGCTTGTCATACTCCTGCATATCGATCACCGCGTTATCGGGCAAGCCGTCCTGCCTGGTTATATTGGTAAATTTGCCGGTTTTATAATCAAAAATACTTATTCCTTCGCGGGTGCTTATCCAGATAAGGCCTGCGCTATCTTCGAGTATGTTATTGGTGTTATTATTGATGAGGCTGTTCGGGTTTTTATCATCGTGTATATAATGAACAAACTGCTGCGTTTTTTTCATCAAAACATCAACCCCGTAAGCAGTAACCACCCACAAATTTTTGTGCTTATCCACCAATAGCTTACTTACATAGTTAGAATGGATGGCGTTTTCGCGGGAATTATATACATAATGAGCAAAGATTTGGGTTTTACTGTCAAGTACATTAAAGCCGGCAGAAAGCGTACCTACCAGTAAACGACCTTCGTCATCTTCGGTGATTGCGCATATCCGGTCATCCGAAATACTGGCCGCAACGGCTTCATTATGCCTGTAATGCCTAAAAGTTTTGCCGTCGAAACAATCCAAACCACCAAAGTAAGTGCCTATCCATAGCTTTTGGTTATGATCGATAAACATGCAAACCACCACGTTATTGGCCAGGCTGTTTATGTCGTTTGCATCGTGAAGATAATTTTTGAAGGTCCTTTTTTTACGGTCGAAATAAATGAGGCCGCCGCCATTGGTGCCGATCCACAAATTACCCGCCTTGTCTTCGGCAAAATTATTAATATCACTAAAGGCCAGGCTGTGCGGATCAGACAGGGGATCGGACAAATGATGGGCATATAAGGGAAATTTAATTATACTTTCATGGTAATAGCCAACGCCCTTCTTGTAGGTGCCCACCCAGATAATACCGGTATTGTCCTTATACAACAGTGTAATACTGTTTTGCCCTATTGTTTTTTCGTCGTCCCCGCGGTTCAGCAGGTATTGAATTTTAAAATCGTCCTTGTTTAACAAATTTATACCGCCGTGATCTGTCGCGATCCATATCCTTTGCTTATCATCCTGGAGTACGCTCGATACCACGTTCGTATTCAGGTGTGCGGGATCATTGCCTTTATCAATATGTTTAATGACCCCATTGTTAACACTGACAAAGTAAACACCTACAGAAAAGGTAGGAACAAATGCCCATATATCATCCTGGTTATCAATAAATATTCTATATGATACATTGAACTGCGCGGGTAATTTGCCAAATACCTGTGAATGGTAGTTAACATGGAAATTTTCAGGGTCCATGCGCTCAAGGTACCCATCACGATAAGTTAGCCAAAGATTACCTTTCGAGTCTCCGGCGAGGTCGGAAACTGAGTTGGAACAAATGGTGGAACTATTGTTTTCAGCGTGCGCCAGGTGGACCGTTTTTCGGGTACGCGGGTTATACCTGTAAATGCCCCGGTTTAAATGCAAAAACCAAAAATTACCCGAACGGTCTTTTTTTATAGCCGTTACAAACTTGTCGGGAATTGCGATGGACTGAAGGTATGCTGTAATATTGCGGTCGAATTTTTCTGTCGCCGGATCGAAAATATTAAACCCATGGCGGGTCTCAATCCATAATTTATTGTCAGGCCCCTCGCTGATGCCGACAATATAGTCATCGTTCAAACTTGTGGTATCACCTGCCTCGTGTTTAAATATTTTAAATTTATACCCGTCATACCTGTTCAGTCCCGATAAGGTGCCAAACCACATAAAGCCCCTGTTATCCTTAAAAATGCAGGTGACGTCGTTATGCGATAAGCCGTTGTTGATATCAAGGTGCGAAAATTGAAACTGGTTGTTTTGCGCCTTCGATAAATGGCTCAAAAACAGCATCAACAGGCATAATGCCAAATTTTTACATTTAATGGATGTATTTTTCAAGCAATCAGCATTTATTTAAATGAATTAAACTTAGGTTTGTACCGGCAAAAGAATTGATTAAACATCAAATTTAACAGCAATTAAGAAGTATGGTGTAATACTATTTTTACATTTCTTAGTTTAAAATTAACGCTTTTGTGTTGTGAACAGAGTCAAATAAGTCAAATTCAATAAAATATGAATTTTACTTATGATACTTTTATTTCACTTTGTTGGTGGGTTTTTTGGCTTAATAAATTAGTTTAAAAAGTTTTGCGCATATTGTAATTAATGAATACTGAGAACAACACACCGGCGCCGACGCAAAAAAAAGGCAATACATTCAGGCGCCGTCTTACGGGTTTCTTTACGGATATTTATAAGATCCACCTGTTTATTGTGCGCTTTTTTAAAGAAGCATTTGTGCCGCCTTTTGAATTTAAGGAGATAGTACGGCAATGTTATGAAGTAGGGGTACGTTCATTTACCTTAATATCAGTAACGGGTTTCATTGTCGGTTTTATTTTTACCAAGCAATCGCGCCCTTCACTGGCAAGCTTCGGGGCAAATTCATGGCTGCCTTCGCTGGTGTCAATAGCTATCATGCGCGCGCTGGCGCCCCTGGTTACAGCGCTTATCGCATCGGGTAAGGTTGGCTCAAGTATAGGGGCGGAGTTAAGCTCAATGCGGGTAACCGAACAAATCGACGCCATGGAAGTGTCGGGCACCAACCCGTTCAAATTTTTGGTTTGTACCCGGGTGCTGGCAACCACCCTGGCCATACCTATTTTAGCCACTTATACCGCTTTAATAGGCATGTTAGGCGGTTATTTGAACGTCAGCATGAATGAAGGGGTCAGCTATACCGCTTTTGTTGACCAGTTTTTTCAACCGCTCATGTTTCTTGATTTTACGTCGTCCCTTATTAAATCAATAGTATTCGGCTTTACCATAGGTATTGTTGGCTGTTACCAGGGCTATTATTCAAAAGAAGGGACCGAGGGCGTTGGCAAGGCGGCAAATGGCGCTGTAGTAACGGCTATGTTCCTGGTTTTTATTGAGGAAATTATTATCGTACAAATTACCAGTAACTTTCGCTGATCACAAGCCCAATATGGAAAAAGCAACAGCAAATATCGATTATACTAAAACCGTGATCAGCATCAGGGGACTGGAAAAGTCATTTGAAGATTTTGCGGTTTTGCGTGGAATTGACCTTGACCTGCACCAGGGCGAAAATCTTGTGGTGCTGGGGCGCTCCGGCTCGGGGAAATCTGTACTTATAAAACTTATTTCGGGCCTTTTAAAACCCGATAAAGGCACCATTGAAGTTTTGGGGAAAGATGTGTGCTGTTTAAGTGATAAAGAACTGCGTGAATTGCGCATCAGGATTGGTTTTTCCTTTCAAAGCAGCGCCCTGTACGATAGCATGACGGTGCGTAAAAACCTGGAGTTCCCGCTGGTGCGGAACCAGAAACAACTTGGACGGAAAGAGATTGACGCCGCAGTTGAAACCGTATTGGATGCGGTGGGCCTTTCGCAAACCATAAACCAAATGCCGGCAGAATTATCGGGCGGACAGCGTAAGCGGATAGGAATTGCGCGTACCCTGATCCTGAACCCCGAGATTATGCTGTATGATGAACCTACGGCGGGCCTCGACCCGATCACCTGTACGGAGATCAATGACCTGATCAATGAAGTGCAGCAGCGGTATCATACTTCATCAATCATTATTACACATGATCTTACCTGTGCAAAGTCAACCGGCGACCGTATTGCCATGCTGATTGACGGCAAATTTCAGCGGATCGGTAGCTTTGAGGAGGTTTTTGAGACTAAAGACGAACGGATAAAACCATTTTTTGATTACAATTTTATACAATAGATATTACACCATATATTATGGCTACTCCAGAAAATAAAAAAGCATTAGCAGTCGGCATATTTTTAGCGCTTGGGATTGTTGTATTTGTAGTTGGCGTTTTTACGCTTGGCGGACAGCAAAAAAGTTTTGAAAAAAGCATCCATATCAGCGCGGTATTTAATGACGTGGCCGGCTTGAAAAAAGGCAACGATGTTTGGTTCTCCGGCGTTAAGGTGGGCACTATAAGCGAAATAAAGTTTGTGGGGATATCACAGGTAAACGTAAAAATGAGGGTTGACCAGGCCACGCAGCAATACATCCACCGCAATTCCGGCGTGCATATCGGGTCAGACGGCCTTATAGGTAACAAGCTTATTGTTATTGATGGCGGAAGCCCGCAGGCTCCCGTAGTTCAGGATGGCGACGCGTTGCAGGTAGAAAAACTGCCTTCAACCGATGATATTTTGAAAACCCTGCAGCAAAACAACCAAAACCTGCTTGCCATCACCACGGATTTTAAACTGCTCAGCCATAAAATTTTACAGGGAAAGGGTACTGTTGGCGCCTTAATGGCTGATAGTGTGATGGGTATGCAACTACGTCATTCAATGAGTAATTTACAGGCAGCCACTTCGGGCGCGGCGCAACTGGCAGTTCAGCTTGACCAGTTTGGCAAACGACTGAATACAAAGGGCGGCTTTGCCGATAAACTGCTTACGGATACAGTAACCTTTAACAGGGTAAAAGGTGCAGTTGCCCAGTTACAGCAGGCCGCCGCCAATGCAACCGTTTTAACCAATAACCTCAACAAAGCCAGTAACAAGCTAAATACTACCGATAATACCTTAGGCGAACTATTAAACGACCCGAAAGGTGCTGCCCAGGTACAATCAACATTGAAAAACCTGCAGGAAAGCTCTGTTAAATTGAATGATGACCTGGAAGCGCTTCAGCATAACTTTTTGCTTAAAGGTTTCTTTAAGGACAGGGCCAAAGCAAAAGCGGATAGTCTTAAGAAATGATGGGTGAAGTCCGAAAGTCAGTAAAGTCCGAAAGAAAAAAGGCCTGTAACGATTTGTATGTATAGACATTTCATCCCGATAGCTATCGGGATGAAATGTAAAAAATTGTTATTATAATGATAAAATGTGGTTTTCTAAGGCACCGACCGAAGAGGCGTAGCCTCGAAAAATATTGTAGCAACGGATTTTAATCCGTTGAAAACGGTAAGGAGGAAATATTAAGAACCATAGGTTCGACCCATATAAATACGGCGACTACTAATGATTAAAATGGATCGTGCCTACTGCACTTTTAATATTGAATTCATGTAACAACGGGTTAAAACCCGTTGCTATAAAATGTTTCGAGCCGAAGGCTCTATAAAAGGATAACCGATACAAGCCGTAAACCGGAAAATAGAACATTCCAACTTTTCAACAAAATTACTGCTTCTTAAATATCTGCCCTGATTTACGCTCTTCGGGACTGAGGTTTTGCCATGCTTTGTACGAAGTATCAAGATAGGCTAAAAGGTTAAATTCCTTTTTGTTATATTCTTTGAAAGTAGGGGTATAAAGCAGTAAAAAGTTATCGAGGTCTTTTCCTGCCAAGGGCAGGTAGTGGCTGATATTATCCGCAGTGAAAATAGTGCTGATCTCATTACTTAATATCCGCTCCTCCTCTTTTTTCTGGGCTTCCTTTTTTTTGCGTTCATCGCCTTTAAAGTAATGAAGCCTGATGATGATACCTCCGTCATATTGCTGCTTTTCATCACGATGATAAACAACCGTTTGCCCGTGAAATTCAGGGTCGTACGGCAATATCATGTTCTTAGATGCAGCGGCTGTCCGGCCACTGGTATCCGTAACAGTAACCTGGTTGAGTACGGTGCGTTGCGGCTCCATAAATATTTCCCGGTCGTGCATATCGGTAAGCAGTAAAGTATCAGGCTGATAGGCAAATTGCTTTAAAACCAGCAGGTCGCCAACTTTGGCTGCAATACTAAACCTTCCCGACTGATCGGTAATTGCCTTCAGGTTATTATTCAGATTCTGGATAATAACCCCATGCAGGGTGATGCGGGTTTTGTTCTCAAAAACACGCCCGTTAAAAACGTTTTGCGCCTGTAATGACGAAAAACATAAGAGGCAACATGAAAATATTAATAAATATCGTAGCATGTGTAAATATAAATGAAACGTTTATAATGCAGGCTGTAATAACAATATTTAACATTTAAACGGAAAAATACTTCCGAAGTTTTAAAAAACTTCGGAAGTATGGCCGGGTTATTTGTCTGAATCAGAATTTGCAGAATTCTGATTTCTCCTAACCTTCCGCCGGTTTCTCGCCACCCGCTTTGCCGGGGCTTTGCTTCTCACCAGCATCTTCATTAGCCTTTTGCAGTTTTTTCAGCATTTCGGTGCCAATTAAAGCATCTATCATGCCGTTGCCGCCGCCGTCTTTACCGCTTACCAATATATCCGGCACTAACTTAATGTTGTGGCTTGCCAGCGCTTCGGCCACGCGGACAATAGCATATTGTTCGGTACCCATGGCCTGGGTTTTTTGCTTGGTTACTTCGGCTTCGGCCAAACCTATGGCCTTAATTTTGCTGGCCTCGGCGCTGCCGTTTACTTCGGTTGCATTGGCATCGGCTTTGGCGTTAACAGTTTTTGCTTCCGCATCGGCCTTAGCAATGGTGATGCGCACTTCGGCATCAGCTTTTGCGTTAATGGTTTTTGCTTCTGCTTCACCCTTTGAGGCAGCAACTTTCGATGCGGCCATCTGGGTATTGATCTCCACCTGGCGGGTTGATTTTACAACCTCAGGCTGCATATCGGCGCCGGCTTTGGCGCTTTCAAATTCCTTACGCTCAACCTGGGCATTGCGCTGGATCTCATAAGTAACTTTTTCCTGCTCGGCAATCTTACGGTCGGTCAGCGTTTTCATCAGTGCAGCAGGAGGCACAATATCCCCGATAAGGGTATCAACACCAACCACATTGTAATCGTCAAGCACTTTGCTGATATGTTCTTTAGCGTCCGTTTGCCGCTGGATACGGTTTGCCAGGAATTCAATAACATCGCTCTTTTGGGCGGAGTTACGGAAATAGTTGGCGATGGTAGGCTCCAGTACCTGCGAAACCAGGTTTTTCATATTACCAAAACGGGCGATAACCTTTGGCGCTTCGTTACGCGGGATATGGATAATTTGGGATACATCAAGGTTAAATGTAAAACCATCGGATGAGCGCACCGTAATGGTACAAAGGTTCTTGTCCAGTTCATGCGCTTCGGTACGGCTGTCGGCCCAGTTAAGTACAATGTTGGTAGTCGGCACTATTTCCACCGCATGGGTATAAATATTTACCGGGTGCTTACCGGGGTCAAGCGGCTGTTCCCAAACGCCCTTTTCGTTCCGTTTAACAATATTGCCATGTTTAAAGCTGTCGCCGCTGGTATCCTTGCCTTCGGGGCCGACAAATGAGTTCACCACACCTACATACCCGATAGGGATATAGATCATATCCACCTGCTCAACAATAACAAACCAGGGGTTAAGGTAATAGGTACCCGCCAGTATTACATCTTCCTGCAAACCCTTCATGCCACCGGCGTTGATAAATGCCATAGGGTCCTGGAAGTTTTTATGTCCCGGTACAGATCCGCCTGCTATTTCCCCTTTTTCAAGCGGCTCGCCGTCAAGCGTGGTGATAATCCCCACCTTATTTTCGTGTATCTGGGTGATCGGCACCATTTCAATTTCAAACAAAAAGGTATTGATACGATAACTGCCCGGTGTTAAAAAGGCGGCCTGCGGCCCTTTCTGACCATTGTTGTCCAAAAATGCTATTGCATCCTGAAAGTTATCACAAACAACAGGCTTACCCAATACCCGGCCCATATCCATTGCCGCCCCGTCTTTTGCCTTTACAAGGCCGAGCTTACTTTGCTCAATAATAGTAAATGGCCCCATCGTAATGGTATATTGCCATGGCCACATACCCCAGTATAAACCTGGTGCAAGTGCTTTGGCCTGCATACCCGCTTCGCCGTTTATGGCAATAATACGGCCATCCGGCAATCGTTTAGCGCCCGATAGGGCATACTTTTTCACTACCAGACCGATGCGGTCGTCGGGTACGATCACCATACCGAAGAAAACGCGAAGTACAAATTTGTACATCACCAAAACAATTATGACGGGCGCAACCCACCATAGAGAGACAATTAAATCATTCATTTTTTTTAGATTGAAAATTTATAAAATTAAATCCGGAGCCCTGAAGGTGCGGGCCTTTACGAGAACTTACAGCTTTAATCCGTAGTACCTTTGCTGTATAGTGATATTTAGACACCAGGGAATATTTTTTGTTACGGGATTATGATAAGATATTTATGCCCAAATATGCCTTTTGCCTTTGTTATTAACAAGGAAAATGAAAAATATAATATTGCAATAAAAAAAACTTCCGAAGTTTTGAAAACTTCGGAAGTTTGGTCCTTCCCTGATATAAATGTTGCCTCATCCCAACCCTTCTCCAAAGGAGAAGGGCTTAAAAAGGGGAAATATATCATTCAGCACAGTCAAAGTCCTCTCCTTTGGAGGGGATTTAGGTGAGGCTAATAGATGCTCCGCGGCCTTATTCCAACTCCAGTGTAACTGCTGATTTTGCAGGCATTACCACTACTAAATTATCGCCGTCTTTTTTGGCGCCTGTAAAGTTAACCAGGTGCAGTTTATCAGGCTGATCAAAAGTATTGACGTCTGTAATATTTGCCGAGGTAAGTATCTGCCCGGTTACTTTTTTCCATTTAATATCTTTCAGACTGGTGCTGATGGTGATACTGTTATGCAAATCAAGATTAGTAAGCGAAATATGCACCTTTCCGGCAGAATCCTGTGATGCGGAAACATTTATGGCAGGTAGTTTTTTCCCGTCAACCACATAGTCGGGCGAAGTTAACTTTAGGGGTAAATATTTGGCATCCTGGTGTACTTTGTACATGTCGAAAATATGATAGGTAGGTGTAAGCACCATCTTTTCCTTATCTGTAAGGATAAGCGATTGCAATACGTTAATAGTTTGCGCCAACGCAGCCGCCCTTACCCTGTCGCAATGGTTATTAAAAAGATTAAGGGTAGTTGATGCAATCAATGCATCGCGCAGGCTGTTTTGCTGGTATAAAAAGCCGGGGTTTGTTCCGGGTTCAACATCGGTCCATACACCCCATTCGTCAACAACCAGTGCAACATGTTTTTTAGGATCGTATTTATCCATAATAGCCGAATGTTTGGTCACCAGTTCCTCCATTTTGAGGCAATTTGCCATGGTATTAAAATATTCGCTTTCGCTAAAGCTGGTTGCCGATCCTTTGTGGCCCCAGTCGCCGGTAGGTACGGTGTAATAATGTAATGAAATACCCCACATCATCCAGTCGGGGATATTTTTCATAATCACTTCCGTCCAGTTATAGTCATCGGAATTAGGGCCGCTGGCAATTTTTTTAAGCGGCGCACCCGGATAGTTTTTGGCGAAAGACGCATAGCGTTTAAACTGGTCGGCATAAAATTCGGGCGTCATAGTGCCGCCGCAACCCCAGCTTTCGTTGCCTATACCCCAAAAAGTTACTTTATATGGATCAGGGTGCCCGTTTTGCTTACGTAGCTGTGCAACGGTGCTGGTACTGTTTGAGTTCACATATTCTATCCATTTCGACATTTCTTCAACTGTCCCGCTGCCTACGTTGGCGGCAAAATATGGTTCGCAGCCCAGCAGGCTGCAAAGCTCCAGAAATTCGTGCGTACCGAAGCTGTTGTCCTCGGTTGTGCCGCCCCAGTTGGTATTTACCATACGCGGCCTTTGTTCGGTGGGGCCAATGCCGTCGCGCCAGTGGTATTCATCGGCAAAACAGCCGCCCGGCCAGCGCAGGTTAGGGATTTTGATCTCTTTAAGGGCATTTACAATATCCAGTCTGATACGATCCTGTTTGGCAACAGGCAGGGATTTATCCACCCAAAAGCCGCCATAGATGCCATGGCCCAGGTGCTCGGCAAACTGACCGTAAATATGTTTGCTGATGGTTAGTTTTGAATCGTTACTGATGGCAAGGCTTGCCGTATTTTGTGCAAAACACGCAAAGTTTAGCCCAATAAGGACAAGGGTGAGTGATTTCTTGAAATTCATAATTGGTTAATAAGTGTTAAAATAACAAT
>JBIOHE010000084.1:0-14515 GCA_044448725.1 Sphingobacteriales bacterium
ATAGTTTTTCAAGATATTTTTTAATAAAAAGGTTCTATAACGGATAGTATGGGCGCTTAAATTTTTTTAACACAGTAGAGCGCCAGTTAAAACTTTTAAGCGTTTGTTATTATTTAAGCTGAAGTTATCTTTCTATCCGCCGGCCTCAAATACCACGATAGTACAGTAAACACCGCAAGCATAACCGGCGCAATTATTTGTACCTTAACATCATTACTTGCAATATGCGAAATCACCGCGCCTGTCATGGTGAAAAATATACCCGCGTAGGCCCATTCCTTAAGCAATTTAAATTCAGGGATTAATATCGCAATTATGCCCAATACCTTCCAGATGCCGATCAGCGAAATAAAGTAAGCAGGGTACCCCAGCGGTTTAAAACCCTGTATCGTTTGTTTCAGTTGCAGCGCCTGTGCCAGTCCGCCCGAAAAAATACAAAAGGATAATATTCCGGTAATTATCCAGTACCAAATTAGCTTTCTTTTTTCCATTTTTAAATTATTTTAAAGTTTTTAATAGTTCCTCTATCCGGTTATGCGCCATGTTTAAGCCCCAGGCAAAGGGCAGCTTCAGCACCTGGTCACGTTGTGCAACCGATTCGTATATCACATGCATGTTCAATTTACAGGTGCCCGGGGTCAGTGGTTCAAATTCACAAACCTCCAGCTGAACGCCAAATGGCGCGTTGTCCATTTCAAATGTCCGGGTGATCTTTTGATCCGGGATAAACTCATGAATTACGCCATTGGCTTTAAACAATACGTTTCCCTGGGCGTCGGTTGTTTCAAACCGGTAACTGCCGTGCTTTTTACTTTCCAGTTGCAGCACTTTCGTTCCCATCCATTGGGCAACAAGTTCCGGTTCCGCAAAAGCTTTAAAAAGTAATTCCAATGGCAAATCAAATTCCCTTGTAATCACTATGTCCTGCTTGCCGTCGGCGGCATTGATCTTTGTTTTTTGTTCCATAATGTTTTAATTTTTAATGACACAAATGCTAACGAGTTTTAATTGAAAGACACGAATGCGCACGAATTTTTTCGAATTGCACGAATTGGAATGACTAATTCGTGCAATTCGCCTCCATTCGTGAAAATTAGTGCGGGTTCTTATTTTGGTATGTTTTCATGATTGTTTCTAATGTATTGAACCTGTCGTCCCACATTTTGCGGAATGGTTCAATAAAGTCGGCTACTTCTTTCATTTTTTTTGCGTTAATATGATAGTAAATCTCTCTGCCGTTTTGTTCCTGTTCAAGCAATTGGCACTCAGTGAGTATTTGCAGGTGTTTTGAAACTGTTGGCCGGGCGGTGTCAAAGTTTGAGGCTATTGCGCCCGCTGTCAGCGATTGCGAAGCAACCAGCAGGAGTATCGCCCTTCTTGTCGGATCGGCTATAGCCTGAAATACGTCCCGTCTTAAATTCATTATGTAGTTATTTGACTACGAATATAAATGTAGTTATTTAACTACGCAAATATTTTTTCAATTTTTTTAACGGGTGTTTTATCGCCCTATAAATTGATGTCGCCTGTTAATGTGCATTTGCGTAATGCTGGTTTGATAAACACGAAGAAGGAATTGCAATATCCCTGAGCGGCCCCGGCTAATAATGAGAACCTTTGAAGGTTATCCGTTAATTTAAGCGTGGGTGTCAAATTTTTGCGTTCAGGCGTGAACAGCTGAACGGGCGGTGGGGATAAAATCGACATTAACGGGAAAGGATTCCCCTCAAAATTTCTTATCTTTGTATAAGACCTAATCCGGTAAGCATTTTACCTAAATGCTGAATTTTAAAAAGTCGCCGGCTGCCAAATATTATCCAAAAGACAGACTTATTTTTCGTTGTTTTTATATATTTATTTGATTTAAACCACATTAAAAAAGTAAAGTTACTTTTTTTACGAGGAGCTAAACGCGTTTAGCTCCTCAAAATGAAAAAATTACGAGGGCCTAAATGCGTTTAGCCCCTCAACCCGGAAATAGTAATTTTAGTCATAAAAAACCTTTTCATCTGCTGCCTTTTGCCATGTTTTTGAATGAACCTTAAACATGACAAGTATCATTAATATTTGTGACGATAGCTATTGCGCCATGTAGTCCGCAAGGGTAATTTTAGGCATTGAAAAATAGCGGGATATTATAAAAAAAATCTTCAATGCAAATAATTGAGCGTACCTGTTTAGAAAACTTATTCGACCTGCTGAAGGCCCGGGGATACGATTTATTCGGGCCGGTTGCAAGGGACGGGGCTATTGTATATGATCAGATTGACCATGTTACCGATATGCCCATCGGCTGGCACGACCACCAGGAAAAAGGGAGCTACCGCCTTGAAAAAACAGGCGGACCTTCTGTTTTCGCTTATGCGGTCGGGCCGTATTCATGGAAAAAATTTCTGCACCCCTCCGGGCACCTGCTCTGGAAGGCCGCGCGCACGGAGAATGGTTTTGAACTGATAAAGGACGAAACGCCAGAAAAAAGGAAACCTGCGTTTATTGGTGTACGCGCCTGCGAGCTGAATGCCATTTTGATACAGGATAAGGTATTTTTAGGAGGACAGGCAATTGATACCAATTACCAGGCCAACAGGGCCGGTGCTTTTATAGTGGCTGTAAATTGCACACACCCCGCAGGTACTTGTTTTTGTACTTCGATGGGCACAGGCCCGAAAGTAAAGGACGGATTTGATATTTCACTAACCGAACTGATAGAAGGCGACAGGCATTATTTCATCGCCGAAGCCGGAAGCGAAAAAGGCGCGGAAGTATTGCTGCAAATTCCCGGAAGGCCAGCCCTTGAAAGCGAGACCGCGGCAGGGAATGAGGTGCTGAGACAATCCGCGGAAAAAATAGGCCGGAAGCTGGATACCGAAAATATTAAGGAATTGCTGTATGCCAATTCCGACAGCCCGGTTTGGGATGAAATAGCACAGCGCTGCCTTTCATGCGGGAACTGTACCATGGTGTGCCCCACCTGTTTTTGTACCACAGTGGAAGATAAAACCGACCTTACCGGCCAGCACACCGAGCGATGGAGCAAATGGGATTCCTGTTTCTCCCTTGATTTCTCATACATCCATGGTGGAAATGTCCGCACCTCGGTGAAATCGCGTTACCGGCAATGGATGACCCATAAACTGGCCGCCTGGATCGACCAGTTCGGCACTTCGGGCTGCGTAGGATGCGGTCGCTGTATTACCTGGTGCCCGGTAGGGATAGATATTACCGAGGGGCTTGCAGCTATAAGGAATAACGAAACAGAAAAAAATAAAGAAATATGAAAACCCTGGAACAGACACTTGCCAACCACCCTTTCTTCTACAATTTCCCTGAAGAGTATCTGCAGAGTATTGCCGGCCAGACGCAGATTCTTCAATATAAAGAAGGAGAAGTCCTGTTTAATGAAGGCGGAAAAGCCGACAAGTTCTACCTGGTCATCAGAGGCAAGGTAGCATTGGAAACTTACGCTCCCGGCAAGGGCACAATTATTTTACAAACGGTAGAAGATGGCGAGATGCTGGGCTGGTCGTGGCTGGTGGCGCCGTATAAATACAGGTTCGGCGCCAGGGTAAGCAGCAAAACCGAAATGATAGTGATAAACGGGGAAGAACTGCGCCGGCAATGCGAAAATGATCCGCGTTTGGGTTACGAGCTGATGAAGCGCATGGTACATGCCATTACCTTCCGGCTGGAACAAACCCGCTTATTGATGATGGATGTTTATGCTAACCGGGCTAATAAAAAATGATTATGGAGGAAATAATATATAATCCCGAAATTGTTAAACCCGACCCGATGATCCCTGCGATATACCGGGTAGAAAGTTTTGTTAACGAAACCGCCGATACCTTTACGGTCACATTAAGCCCATCGGGAAAGACGGACGATGACCTTGCCGCCGACGAAAAACAACTTAATGCCGGGCCGGGGCAGTTCAATATGCTCTATGTGTTTGGCATGGGCGAGGTACCCATCTCCATCAGCGCCGGTGCGGATAAAAATCGTTTACTAACACACACCACGCGGGCGGTGGGCGCTATCACCAAAGCTATGTCAGCCCTTAAAATTGGCGATATGCTTGGTGTGCGGGGGCCTTTCGGCAGCAGTTGGCCGGTTGCAGAAGCAAAGGGAAAAGATGTGGTGCTTGTTGCGGGCGGAATAGGGCTTGCACCCCTGCGGCCGGTGATACTGGCCCTGCTTGCCCGGCGCAGCGATTTTGGCAGAGTGGTTATTTTATATGGCGCACGCACCCCAAAGGATATTATCTTCAGCGAAGATCTGAAGGCCTGGAAGAAGCAACCGGACATTGACCTGTATATCACCGTTGACCGGGGTACAAAGGCCTGGCGCGGAAGCGTGGGCGTGGTAACCAGGCTGATCCCCCAAATTACTTTCGATCCGGCTAATACGGTTGCCATGCTTTGCGGGCCCGAGATCATGATGCATTTTACGATAGACGCTTTGCAGAAGCGCGGCCTGGGCGGAAACAATATTTATGTTTCGATGGAGAGGAATATGAAGTGCGCTGTAGGTTTATGCGGTCATTGCCAGTTTGGGCAACACTTTATTTGCAAGGACGGGCCGGTATTTACTTATGAGAGGATAGCAGGCCTTTTACGGAAGCCGGAAATTTAATTAACAAGCTTCCGCCGCAGGGAGCCATTAGTAAACAGAAATAAAAAACAAAACTATGCCAAAAGCACATATCCCCAAATTAGCTGTATGGAAGTTTGCATCCTGCGATGGTTGCCAGTTGAGCCTGCTTGATTGCGAAGATGAATTACTGGCAATAGTAGGGGAGGTAGAGATTGCCAACTTTCCGGAAGCTTCCAGCGCCATTGTAAAGGGGCCTTATGATTTGTCGCTTGTAGAGGGTTCCATTACCACCCCGCACGACGAGGAACGGATTCACAAGATTCGTAAAATGTCAAAATATGTAGTTACCATTGGCGCCTGTGCCACCGCCGGCGGCATACAGGCCCTGCGTAATTTTAAGGACGTAAAGGAATTTATTTCCCTTGTTTATGCACGCCCGCAATACATTTCAACCCTCAGCAAATCAACAGCCATAGCAGATCATATCCCGGTGGATTTTGAATTGCGGGGCTGCCCGATAAACAAAGGTCAGTTGCTGGAGCTGATGAGCGCGTTTTTGAGGGGCCGCAAACCGATAATTCCCAATTACAGCGTATGTGTGGAGTGTAAGCGCCGGGGATCAGTATGCGTAATGGTGTCGCAGGGAATAACTTGCATGGGGCCGGTAACGCAGGCTGGCTGCAATGCGCTGTGCCCATCGTATAACAGGGGCTGTTATTCGTGTTTTGGTCCTAAAGAAACACCCAACCCGGCTTCGTTAAGCAAGTGGCTGCTGGAGCAGGGAGTTGAACGGGAAGAATTAGTACGGATATTCCGTGGGTTTAATGCCAATGCGGAGCCTTTCCGCAAAGAAAGCGAATACTATGAAAAGTAAAACACTAAAGATTGATATACTGGCCCGCGTGGAAGGCGAAGGCGGCCTGCGCCTGAAGATCAGCAATGGCATTGTGAAAGATGTCCAGCTGAAAATATACGAACCGCCGCGTTTTTTTGAAGCGTTGTTACGGGGCCGCGATTTCAGGGAAGCGCCGGATATTACTTCGCGCATCTGCGGGATCTGTCCTATCGCCTATCAGCTGGGCGCTTCGCATGCTATGGAAGAAATATGCGGGGTAAAGGTAGAAGGCCAGTTAAGGGCCCTGCGCCGCCTCATTTATACAGGCGAATGGATAGAATCACATGTACTGCATGCCTTTATGCTGAATGCCCCGGATTTTTTTGAGGCTGGCAGCGTTATTCACCTCGCACAGGTATATCCCGAAGCAGTAAAGAATGCACTGAGGATGAAAAAAGCCGGGAACGACATCATGATACTGCTTGGCGGCAGGGAAATACACCCGGTAAATTTACGTTTGGGCGGTTTTTACAAAGTGCCGAAAAAACGTGAATTAAGAACATTGCTGGATGAGATCAGGTGGTCGAAACAGGCGGCAGTTGATTCCCTGAAGTTTATCTCGAAATTCGATTTTCCGGATTTTAACCAGGATTATGAATTTCTGGCCCTTTCCGATCCGGATGAGTACGCAATTTTGGGTGGCCGGCTGGTTTCGAGCAAAGGCATCAACCTGGCCATCAATCAATATGACCAATGCCTGATAGAGGAACACGTACCTCATTCTACCGCTTTGCATTCGCACTTAAAAAACGGCGGTACCTGTTTACTGGGGCCTTTGGCAAGGTATAATCTAAACTTCGGCCAGTTAACGCCGCTGGCTAAAGAAACAGCGTTTGAAGCAGGCCTGGGCCGGTATTGTAATAACCCGTTCAAGAGTATCCTGGTAAGGATGGTGGAAGTAATATACGCCTTTGAAGAGGCAGAACGCATTATTGAAAATTATGAAGAGCCCGACAGTCCTGCCATTGAAGTAAAACCAAGGGCCGGCACCGGATACGGCGCTACGGAAGCGCCAAGGGGAATTTGCTACCACCGTTATACGATAGATGATAGTGGCATAATACTTGATTCAAAAATCGTAGCGCCGACGTCAGTAAACCAGTCGGGGATTGAAAAGGACCTTTGGGCCCTTGTGCAGGCGAATGTCGGGCTTACGGATGATAAGCTAAAGTTTTTTTGTGAGCGGGCCATCCGCAACTACGATCCATGCATTTCCTGTTCAACACATTTTTTAAAACTGGATATTGAGCGGGATTAAACTTAATGTAAATATGAATAAAAAAAATAGCCCGGCTGAACCCCTGTTGATTTGCATCGGCAATGAATACCGGGAGGATGACGGGCTTGGTTTGTACGTAGGGCGGCACCAGAAAATAAAGAACCTTCCGGGGATTAGGATCTTAGAGAATTCGGGTGATGGCATGGCGATGATGGATGCCTGGAAGGACGCAGGGACAGTGATCCTTGTTGACGCCGTACATTCAGGCAGACCTGCCGGTACCATTTTCCGGTTTGATGCGATCAATAATCCATTGCCAGCTAATATTTTCGCGGTATCCACACACCATGTCGGCATTCCCGAGTGTATAGCGCTCTCGCGCAGTCTTGGGCTGTTACCCGAAAAAATGATTTTTTATGGTATCGAAGGGGAAAACTTCGGACAGAGCATGGAGTTATCGCCAATAGTAAAAGAAGCCGTCAATGCTGTGGTAAATAGTATTGTGAATGAACTGGGGCGGGAGCAATCCTGAACCTGGTTCAATTTTTCTGCATAAACAGCAATTAAAAAAAAGCCGTCAGCAACAATTGACATCACCGGAAGAATTTTAAAAGATGCAGAACTTGCAAAAAGTTTATCCGCACAATTAAAAGTAATACATTTGAGGGTTAAAACTCAATAAATAATTAACATAATGGGGCTGGCATCAACTATAAAATCAAATCCTCGGTTAAAAAAATTCACCCATAAACTGATAGTTGGTAATGCCCGCCCGCGCTGGTGGGTGAGGTGGTTTGTAACCCCGTTTATACACCATCATGGTAAAGGTTCGGCAATTCGTTGGAGTGCGAGGGCAGATATTTTTCCGTTCAATAAGTTTTCGCTGGGGGCGAACGCAACCATCGAAGATTTTTGTACAGTTAATAATGGGGTAGGGGACGTATTCATAGGCGATGATTCCCGGATTGGCCTGGGTAGCGTACTGATTGGTCCGGTTACTGTCGGGAAGCAGGTGATCATTGCCCAAAACATTGTGATAAGCGGGTTAAACCATACTTACACCGATGTAAATGTTCCGATACGTCTTCAAAAAGTAACCACCGGTACCATAATTATTGAAGATGAGGTATGGATCGGCGCCAATGCTGTTATAACCGCCGGGGTTACCATCGGCAGGCACAGCGTTGTTGCCGGCGGCGCCGTTGTTACAAAAAGTATCCCCCCATTTAGCGTGGCTGTTGGCAACCCTGCCCGTGTGATAAAAAAATACGATTTTGAAAAAGGGGAATGGGTTAAAGTATAAGGGATACAAACCGTGCAAACCTTCTATCCTGATAAAAAGCTTACACTTTTTTACGTACTTCAATCATCCGGTTTGTTCAAAATACCTTGAAGCAGCCGGGCATATAATACCCCCGATTGTTTAAAAGTACTTTAATTTGTCGAGTAATTCAAAACCGGGCCACAGCGGCATATTGGGTTGCCTGTGAGCGGGGCACGAGAACGAGACTCCAACATGTTCGCCCGTCCTAACCCATAAGCCACCCCCAAACCGGACGGACAAACGTATATCCTGATGCTATCTTTTATTTAGTGCTGCGCCGGTTGGTTATTACCGCTATTCATTTTAACCGGCCTGAGCAGGGTCGAGAAGGTGAGCGAGCCCATTTTCCATTTGCCGTCCTCTTTAAGATAAACTTCAGTCACCATAAAGGCATGGGTAACTTCGTTTCCACCAACTACTGCCAGTAAGTCGATGTCGTTTAGCAGAATAGCCGTGTTGCCAAAAATATTTACCGAAGCACCGTACACCTCAGCTTTTTTATACCAGATAAAGCCATTTTTGATAGTATTCAGCTCCTGGGTTTTCCCCCAGCTTCCGCCCATGTGGACGAACACACAATTCTCATTAAACAATCCGTTTAAGGTATCTGCGCTTTTGTTTGCCATCCATTGCCATTTGGCTTTAGAAAGATCAAGTAATTCCTGTTCTTCTTTCGTAACGGTTGTGCTTGCAGAGTTCGGCAGTTTAGCCTGGGCATGTGATAGCTGCACACTGGCTAAGCATAATAAGATCGCGATAATTGTTGTTTTCATGATTTTAGTTTTTACTTTAATGGGTTTTTAATATTGGTTTGATTAACGGTTTACCATTTTTTGTGCCTGTTCCGAATAACGATTACCCTGCACCTCAATTTCAGATAGTGCCGCATTGATCCCTTTGAGCTCGTTTTCTGATAACTGAATTTCCACGGCTCCCAGGTTTTCTTCCAGCCGGTGCAATTTCGTAGTGCCGGGGATGGGAACTATCCAGGGCTTTTGCGCAAGCAGCCAGGCCAGGGCAATCTGTGCAGGTGTTGCACCATTTTCAGCAGCGATATTTCCCAAAAGGTCAACCAAAGCCTGGTTTGCTTTCCGGTTTTCTTCTGAAAAACGCGGAACGGGCAAAACAGCCCAGGAATATAACTTGTTGATATGGCAAAAGAAAAGGTATTTGATACCAGCAAAACCGTTAGCCAGGTCGCTTACGAGCTGGGCTTTAAATACCCGCAGCATTTCGCCCGGTTATTCAGGCAACACGTCGGATATTCACCGAACGAATACCGGACATTGAATAATCAGGTATTGCAACCATTAAATGGTTCTTGATGTCCGGTATTTGCCATCATTATTAGCTGACTTTGTTAAAGTTTTCCTGATCATTAAAATGGTAATATAAGTGGACATTCCGGGAGGCTTGACCAGGGTGTTCCGGGCATCGGTTTGTGCAGGCAATCAGAATTAACAATCAATAAATTAACATGGACAAAGTGTTGCGGAATTAACTGTTTGCTACTCCGGGCATCCGTATTTTTTGCAGGTAACACCCTGCTCATCCCTTATTTATTAATTAAAATTTTAACCTGCAGCTGTTCTCATTCCGTATTGCCGGAGAAATTCTGATAATTTCATACAGTCAATATGCTAATTTATTCAGCAATGCGGATACTCATTTTATTATTAAATATTCATTACCGTTAATAAACATTTGTGTTACCTTAGTGTACTGATTTCTTAAATGGTCAGGCGGTTGTTTTTAAACTTATTCAATTATACCCCGATGCCCGTAAGATTTTATATTTTCCTTACAGTTATATTTTTTGCATACACTAACACTTTTGCGCAGAACAGCCAGTACAGGTTTTCGCAGCTTGATGTTAGTAATGGGCTGTCCCACAACCAGGTTAACTGTATTTTTAAAGATTCGGAAGGCTTTATGTGGTTTGGTACCGCATCGGGCCTCAACCGTTACGATGGTTATACCTTCAAAACATTCAGGCATGAGGGCCATAATAAAAATTCTGTCATAGATGACTTTATAAAAAAAATCTATGAAGGTCCTGATAAAAAATTATGGATAGAAGCACGCTACTCATTTTGTTTCTATGACCCTGAAACAGAGCAGTTTAATAGTGATATGCCGTCACTGTTACGTCCCTTAAAACTCCCTCTTTATCAAAATGTTACAAAGATAGTGCGCACGGGTGCAGCGGATTTTTGGTTTTTATATTCCGATTCAGGTATTTATCGGTATAATGCAGTAAGCAAGCAGACAACACACTATTATCATAGTATTAGTTCTATACCGACGTTGTTCTCAGGTTCTGTTACAGATATTACTCCAGATACTAAAGGCAATTTATGGATAGTTTACAGTGATGGCACAGTTGAGATGTTTGATATAAAACTTAATAAAATTAGTTATCACACAGCTATTTTTAAACAGGTAATCAATAATAAAAGCGCTTTTTATTCCTTAACGGTAGATCGGGATAATGATTTGTGGTTTTATGCCTCATATATTGACATGGGCGTGTTTTATTACAAGCCTTCAACAGGAATTTTCCGCCATATTGATAGGGAATCAAGTGGGGTGAGGTTAAAAGCGAACGTTGTTAGCAATATTATTCAGGACGATGACGGACTTATATGGATTTCTACAGACCATGGAGGAATCAGCGTGCTGAATAAAAAGAAATTTGAAATTACAAGCCTGCTAAACCGTGAAGACGACACCAAGTCATTAAGGCAGAATTCTGCAATGCTCTACAAGGACAACTTTGGGATCATTTGGGCCGGTACCTTTAAAAAAGGAATAAGTTATTATCACAAAAATATTATCAGGTTCCCGCTCTACAGACATTTTGCCTCAGATCCTGGCAGTTTAAATTTTAACGATGTTGACAAATTTGTCGAAGATAAGCCGGGGAATCTATGGATTGGCACCAACGGAGGCGGCCTGATTTATTTCAACCGCCAAACCGGCAAATATACCCAATATAAACACGATCCGGGAAACCCCAATAGCCTGAGTAATGATGTCATCGTTAACTTATGTATTGACCATGACCAAAAATTATGGATCGGCACCTATTATGGCGGGCTGGATAGTTTTGACGGCAAGACATTCACCCATTACAGGCATGATGATAGAATTGCAACAAGTGTAGCCGACGACAGAATATGGAGCATTCTGGAAGATTCCTCGCACCGTTTATGGATAGGCACTTTTGACGGAGGTTTGGAAATTTTAAACCGGTCAACAAATACGTTTTACCATCCTTTTAAACAGGCCGATATAAGGTCCAGGTTGATAACCTCGATCTTTGAGGACAAGCAAGGCAATATATGGACCGGGGGCTTCTTAGGGATAGATGTTATAATGAAAAACAGTGGGCGGGTACTACATTATTTTTCAAATGGTAAAAACGCAAATAGTTTGATCGACAATACCGTAAACAATATTAACCAGGATAGCCGCGGTTTAATATGGATCGCGACGCCAAGCGGCTTGAGTATTTTGAATCCTAAAACAAACGTTTTTACCTCGCTGACAACAAAAAACGGGCTGCCGGCTAATTCAATATTGTGTACACTGGAGGATAACAAGGGAGCGATGTGGTTAAGCACATCAAACGGGTTAAGCCGGGTCACCATAACACCAACAGCTAATACTTTTAATTTTCGCTTCGAAAACTTTGATGAGATGGATGGCCTGCAGGGCCGGGAATTTAACATAAATTCGGCTTTGAAGACCCGCAGCGGTGAATTGATATTCGGAGGCGGTGATGGCTTTAATATTTTTGATCCCAGTAGTGTAGAACCCGTTACAAACAAACCCAAATTAGTCTTCACCGATTTTCAGTTGTTCAACAAAAGTGTATCAGCCAATGACACTATTAATGGCCATGTAGTACTTTCAAAAGCCATAACTGTAACAAGCGGCCTGACACTTAATCACAGCGAAAATGTCTTCTCTATAGAATTCGCCGCCCTTGATTTTTTCAATTCAGGCAAAGTGAAATATCAGTATATGCTGAACGGTTTCGACAAAGGGTGGATAAATGCAGATAACAGAACGCGAAAAGCCAGCTATACTAACCTTGACGGGGGCGATTATTTATTTAAGGTGCGGGCGTCTAATTCAGGGGGGGTATGGAACCCGGACTATATTTCTTTAAAAATAAAAGTACTGCCGCCATTCTGGAAATCTACCTTAGCGTATATCATTTACATGGTGCTGATAGCCGGCATAATTCTTTTTATCCGGCAGCGGGGAATACAAAAAATAAGAAGGGAATTCGCAGCTGAAAAGGAAAAACGGGAGGCAAAACTATTGATTGAACAGGAGCGTCAGGAGGTTAAGAGGATGCACGAGCTCGACCAGCTGAAAATTAAATTTTTAACAAATGTAAGCCACGAGTTCAGGACGCCGCTGTCATTGATCATCGCGCCGGTTGATAAAATGCTTGACCATGCTGATTCAGAGCAGAAGCAGCAACTAAACATGATAATGCGAAATGCCAAACGGTTGTTGAACCTGGTAAACCAACTGCTCGACTTCCGAAAAATGGAAGTGCAGGAATTAAAATTGCACAGTAAGCCCGGCGATATTGTTACGTTTATTAAAGATATTTCCTTGTCGTTTACAGATATTGCAGACGAAAAAGGCATTGGGTTCGCCTTTGATACCGAAGTTGAAGCATTAAGGACAAATTTTGATCATGACAAGATCGAAAGAGTACTGTTTAACCTGCTGTCTAACGCTTTTAAATTTACTTCAAAGGGCGGTCATGTAAGTGTTATGCTTAATATGGTACCCGAAATGTCAACAGATAAAGTACAGTTGCTCGAAATTAAAGTTATTGATACAGGTATAGGTATCCCTGCAGAAAAGCATGATAAAATATTCGAACGGTTCTTTCAGCATGATATTCCTGAATCATTAATTAACCAGGGCAGCGGTATCGGACTGGCCATAACCCGTGAATTTGTTAAAATGCATGGCGGGGAAATAAAGGTGGAAAGCGAGCCCGGCCATGGCGCTTGTTTTATTATCCGGCTGCCAATGCCGGTTGCGGATAGCCTTGCGACTACTCTGCCTGAAGGCACAGATCAACCCTGGGAACTAAACGCCGGGCAGGTTGAAGAAGATAAAGGGAGGCCCAAACACCAATATGCCAATAAAAAGCCGGTTGTATTACTTGTGGAGGACAATGACGATTTTCGTTTTTACTTAAAGGACAACCTGAAGGATGCGTTTTTTATTATTGAGGCCCCGAACGGCAGGGAAGGATGGCAAAAGGCCTTATCACAGCATCCGGACATTATTGTTAGTGACATCAGCATGCCCGAAATGAATGGGATAGAGCTCTGCAAAAAAATCAAGAACGATAAGCGTACATCACATATTCCTGTAATTTTATTGACAGCCTTAACAGGTGAGGAAGATCAGTTAAAAGGACTGGAAATTGGCGCTAACGACTATATGACCAAACCTTTTAACTTTGAAATATTGCTTTCAAAAATTAAAAACTTACTAACCCTGCAGGATAGTTTCAAACGCACTTATAAAAAGCAAATGGATGTGCAGCTACAGGAGGTTGCCGTACAATCCGACGATGAGAAGCT
Source organism: Sphingobacteriales bacterium (assembly GCA_044448725.1). Taxonomy (GTDB): domain Bacteria; phylum Bacteroidota; class Bacteroidia; order Sphingobacteriales; family Sphingobacteriaceae; genus Mucilaginibacter. Next base: position 13,659 of record JBIOHE010000084.1, read on the forward strand.
TTTACGAAACATAGTTGAATATATTGAGCAGAACATTTTAAACTATAATCTTTCTGTTGAAGAATTAAGCCGCCGGATGAACATGAGCCGGGGATCGCTCTATACAAAAGTTTTAATGCTTACGGGTAAATCGCCTGTTGAATTTATCCGTTCGATAAGATTAAAAAAAGCGGTGCATTTGCTGGAGAACAGCCAGATGAGTATAAGCCAGATATGCTACGAAGTGGGCTTTAATACGCCAAAATATTTTACAAAACTGTTTAAGGAAGAATATAATATCCTTCCCTCCGCCTACGTTGCTTCTATCCGCCAAAAGAAAATTTTGCCGGAAGACGAAAACAATGAAAGTTGAAATTTCAGGAAAATGCACGTAAAAGAAGAATGTTAAGTAAAAAAGCATGCTTTAATGGTCTTATTTACACCGAATTACATGCGCTTGAACATTTGGTCTATATTCATGCACAACTCTGCTATCCCTTTTTTATAAAGCAATGATACTTTTATTCCCGAAGGTATGTGGATAATTTCCCCTCAATTTTAAACAAAATTGTTATTGCACCTATTTTCCCAATTATAAGCTAATAAACCAGATTAATTTAATTTATTGTTATGTTGAAAATGCTACTTGCCTTATGGCGCAGTTTTTTTAAACCTTGTTTCCGCAATCGATTGCAGGTGAAGAAAATATTATTGGCGTGGTTTTCAATGGACATTTTTCAGGTCCCATGATTGCAATGTCCCCGCTAAATATATATACCAACATAAATTATGAATAAAGATTAAACACACAAACCCAAAGAATTATGAACCAATTATTAACCAATTATTAAAAAAAACCTTTATAAAATGGATAAAAA
>JBIOHE010000085.1:0-14456 GCA_044448725.1 Sphingobacteriales bacterium
CTTAAATTCTGTAAATTCTGATTCAGACTCAATGACATATTGACCAAATAAAATGATAAAGAACTATTTAAAAATTGCATGGAGGAACCTTATAAAAAATAAGGTTCCTTCTTTCATTAATATCAGCGGACTGGCCGTGGGTATGGCTGTTGCTATGCTGATCGGTCTGTGGATGTATGATGAGCTGTCATACAACAAGTCTTTTCAAAACTATGATAGTATAGTTCAGGTAATGCAGCATCAAACTATGAACGGTGATGTAGGCACCCAAAGCAACATGCCTATCCCGCTTGGTTACAAACTACGCCAGGATTATGGCGATGATTTTAAATATGTGGTTTTATCCCGAACTGAAGGACACGTAATAAGCTACGGCGAAAAAAAGCTGAGCGGGCAAGGCAACTTTATGCAGCCGGAGGCACCAAATCTGTTTACACTAAAAATGATCAGGGGTTCAAGGGCAGGTTTAACCGATCCCTCATCAATAATGCTATCCTCCTCACTGGCCAAAGCAATTTTCAATAATGCCGACCCGGTAAACCGGATATTAAAAATTGACAACAAGTTTAGTGTTAAGGTAACCGGCGTTTACCAGGATTTTCCGCACAATAATTCCTTTCGGGGCATTGCCTTTATTTCGCCATGGGACCTGTACATGACAACGCAACCCTTTTTAAAGCAGTACGCCCTGCACGAATGGAGCAATAACTCGTGGGAAATATATGCACAGTTGCGTCCCGGAGCAAGTATTGAAAATGTATCGGCCAAAATAAAAAATTTAAAACTGAACGAGCTTAAGTTACAGGGCGATGCACTTAGTGTGTCATTTAAACCGGTTCTGTTCCTGCAGGCTATGCATAGATGGCACCTTTACTCTGAGTTTAAAAATGGTGTAAACACCGGTGGCAAAATTGAGTTTGTATGGATGTTTGGCATTATCGGCGTTTTTGTGTTGTTGCTGGCCTGCATTAACTTTATGAACCTGAGCACCGCACGTTCCGAAAAACGTGCCCGTGAAGTGGGCATACGGAAAACGATGGGATCGTTGCGCAGCCAGCTAATCGGTCAGTTTTTCGGTGAATCCATGTTGATCGCTGTCTTCGCTTTCGTCCTTTCACTCCTGATTGTTCAGCTTATTCTTCCCTGGTTTAATGAGGTTGCTGATAAAAAAATGGTGGTATTGTGGGGGAATCCCTTATTCTGGCTTTGCGGTCTTATATTCAGCCTGATCACCGGCATTATTGCCGGCTCATACCCCGCCTTCTACCTTTCGTCCTTCCAACCGGTTAAAGTACTGAAAGGCACTTTCATAGCAGGGCGTTTTGCCTCACTACCCCGCAAAATACTGGTGGTATTGCAGTTTACCGTATCCGTAACCTTGATTATCGGCACGGTAGTGGTTTTCAGGCAGGTGCAATATACCCGGAACAGGCCGGTAGGATACAACAGGGGCGGTTTGGTGCAGGTAGCTTTGAACACACCTGATATCCATAAGCAATTTAATGCTGTGCGAAATGACTTGCTCCGTTCAGGCGCAATTACAGAAGTAGCTGAGTCCGGCAGCCCGGTAACCGATATGTGGTCTGATAATAGCGGTATTACCTGGCGCGGCAAACCTCCCGGCTTGCAATGCAACTTCGGAACAGTGCCCGTTTCGCCTGAATTTGGAAAAGCGGTAGGTTGGAAGCTTGTAGCCGGCCGCGATCTTTTAAGAAATTACCCTGCTGATTCTTCGGCAGTGATATTGAACGAAGCTGCTGTAAAATTTACCGGGCTTAAAAACCCTGTCGGCGAAACCATTAAGTGGTACAAAAAAATGAAAATTATAGGCGTGGTAAAGGACATGGTGATGCAATCACCTTACGACCCTGTTAATCCCACCATCTTTTATTTGCTTAAATTTTCGGGCAATTATGCCGATATCAGGCTTAATCCTAAAATGAGCGCAAGGGAGGCGCTCAAAAAGATCGAACCCATTTTCAGGCAATATGATCCCGCCACCCCATTCAATTACCAATTTACCGATGCCGAATATGCCCGCAAATTTGCGGATGAGCAGCGTATTGGCAAGCTGGCCGGCTTTTTTACCATCCTGGCAATTTTTATCAGCTGCATGGGCCTGTTTGGCATGGCATCGTTTACAGCCGAACAACGCACTAAAGAAATAGGCGTGCGCAAAGTGCTGGGCGCCTCAGTAATCAGCCTGTGGCGGCTTATGTCGGCAGACTTTGTATTGCTGGTGCTGATATCTATGTTCTTTGCCATCCCAACAGCCATATACTTTATGAATGGATGGCTTATGAAATACAAATATCACGAAGACCTATCCTGGTGGATATTTGCAGGTACCGGGGCAGGGGCAATAATAATTACGTTGTTAACAGTAAGCTACCAAAGTATTAAAGCAGCGATGACTAATCCGGTTAAAAGTCTTAAAACGGAGTAGGCAGTTGGCAGTAGCAGTTGGCAGTTGGCAGTTAAAAAGGCTTTGTTTTAATTCAATAATTCAGTAAATCACTAATTCAATAATTGCTTCAACCATGATAAGAAACTATTTCAAAATTGCATGGAGGAACCTTATCAGGAACAAGGTTTTCTCATTCATCAATATCGGTGGGCTGGCCGTAGGGATGGCCGTTGTTATTTTGATCGGTTTGTGGATCAATGACGAAGTAACCTTTAACAGGTATCATAAAAACTATGACCGTGTAGGGAAGGTCATTCAAAACCTAATCAATAACGGCGGGGTAGAGACATGGTCCGTGGTTCCTTATCCGCTTGCTGCGGAGTTGCGTAAAAGCTATGGCAGCGACTTTCCAGAGGTTGCAATGGAAGCTGCGGCTGGAGATCATATCCTCACGATGGGCGATAAAAAGCTTTCTAAGCATGGCTCGTTTATGGAGCCGCAGGGGCCGGATATATTCTCGCTAAAAATGCTGGCAGGGACTAAAAATGCCCTTAACGATCCGTCTTCCATCATTATATCGGCATCAACTGCCAAAGCCTATTTTAATAATGCTGATCCTATAGGAAGAGTACTGAAATTTGATAACCAAACTAACCTGAAAGTTGCGGGTGTTTATGAGGACATACCGAAAAATTCGGATTTGGCCGGGATGGATTTTATCGCTCCCTGGCAAATGCTTTATAACATTGGCCAGTTCGGCCAGATGACAGACCCGTGGCGACCCAACATCGTACACCTTTATGTTAAACTGGCAGATAACGCCGACATGGATGCAGTGTCGCTAAAAATACGGAATGTAAAGCTGCACCATGTGAGCGGACGATTTGCCAAAAGGAAACCGGCGCTGTTCCTGTTCCCGATGAGCAGGTGGCACTTATATAGCGATTTTAAAGGTGGCGTTAACATCGGTGGCAGGATACAATACGTTTGGTTATTCGGTATCATTGGTATGTTTGTTTTGCTATTGGCCTGCATTAACTTTATGAATCTAAGCACGGCGCGTTCTGAAAAGCGCGCACGCGAAGTGGGGATACGCAAAACCATCGGTTCATCGCGCCGCCAGCTTATATACCAGTTTTTGGGCGAATCGTTGTTATGCGTGCTTATAGCTTTTGTCATTTCGTTATTGCTGGTGCAATTGGCCCTGCCATTTTTTAACCAGGTGGCCAATAAACAGGTGAATATTCCCTGGGGCAAAGCGATGTTCTGGATTGTGGCTTTGGCCTTTTGCCTGGCAACCGGAATGATAACAGGGAGCTATCCGGCCCTTTATTTATCGTCGTTTAAGCCGGTAAAGGTGTTAAAAGGCACGTTCAGGGCAGGGCGGTTTGCCGCAGTGCCGCGTAAAGTACTGGTGATAGTGCAGTTCGCCGTATCGGTGGTGCTCATCATTGGGACGATTGTGGTCTTCAGGCAGGTGCAGTTTGCCAAAAACAGGCCGGTGGGTTATGGTCGCCAGGGGCTTGTCGCTGTTCCGATCGTCACCTCCGATATCCACAAAAATTTTGAGGCGGTGAAAGCTGATTTATTTAAGACCGGCGCCATTACCGCTATTGCCGAAGCGCCGTCGGCGCCGACAGTCAATACAAGCGGCACCAGCGGCATCAGTTGGCCGGGAAAGGATCCAAACGTGAATGTAGACTTTGCGCAAAATGCCGTGTCGTTCGATTATGGGAAAACCATTGGATGGCAGCTTGTTGAAGGGCGTGATTTTTCGCGTGATTTTTTGACCGATACGGCAGCAATTATCATTAACCAAACCGCCGCGAAATTTATGGGATTAAAGAATCCAGTCGGTCAGATTATACATGATGACAAAGACCCTATTCAAATCATAGGCATAGTAAAAGACATGATAAATGATTCGCCTTATAATCCTGTGCAGCCGACAGCATACTTCCTTTCCAAAGGCCAGGGAGATGATGTACTGCTGAGAATAAACCCAGGCAAAAGCGCAGCGCGTTCTTTAGATAAAATAGCAACGGTATTTAAAACTTATAACCCCGGCCAGCCCTTCGAATACCAGTTTGTTGACCAGCAATACAACAAAAAATTCGGCGATGAAGAACGCTATGGTACATTAGCCAGCTTTTTCGCCTCCCTCGCCATCTTAATCAGTTGTCTTGGTTTATTCGGTATGGCCTCGTTCATAGCCGAACAGCGTATTAAGGAGATCGGGGTGCGCAAAGTGCTGGGTGCTTCAGTGCTTAATCTCTGGGGCCTTTTGTCGAAAGATTTTGTAGTGCTCGTTGCTATATCCTTGTTGGTCGCCATGCCGGCAGCTTATTACTTTATGCATAACTGGCTGCAGCATTATACCTACCGTGCAAATATTACCTGGTGGATATTCGCTGTGACAGCCCTGGGAGCTATAACTATTACATTGCTAACTGTAAGCTACCAGAGCATCAAAGCAGCGCTGGCTAACCCGGTTAAGAGTTTGAAAACAGAATAATTTGAAAATTTGACGATTTGAAAATTTTAAAATGAATTGATTGCAGAAGAATTTTGTGATCTTTATATCTTCATTTTCAAATTTTCAAATTCCCCAATCTTCAAATTAAAAAATGTGGACCTGCCCTTTATGTAATCAGCAATTTGTTAACACCAACCAGGTGCACTCATGCATGGATAAAAACCTTGCTGATTTTTTGCAGGGTAAAAGCCAGCATACCATTGAACTTTTTGATTATTTGGTAAATGAATATAAACAAATCGGCGATGTGCGGGTTCACCCGGCAAAATCAATGATCTCCTTTGCGGCACGTACAAGATTTGCTTATGTTATCCAATTGGGGAAAAACTTTGTCGATGTGGTTTTTCCTTTCAAACAGCCTTATCCCGATAACCTCTGCTTCAACAAAATAAAACCGGTTCCCGGCAGTGATGACTTCAACCATCATTTGCGCGTGTATTTTAAAGAAGACCTGAATGATGAGGTGCGGATGTATATGAAGATGGCATACGACAATGGCAAATAGCGTCATAGCTATTCGTTAAAATTACACTTCCTGCATTTCTGCCAGACGATTTTAAATTCTCAAAAATAAAAATAGCTTAGGGCCGGTTCCCAGTCAAGGTTTCGATTTGTAAGTCAGTACTTGAAAAAAGTGCAGAAAAATGATTTATAAAAAAATCCCGGCAATTATATAAGCGGTGTCTTTAACAGCAGCAAAAGCCGGATGATCACCGGTCTTCATTGGAGATCTGATTAGGAATTTTTGATTTCATGATTTTTATATGTTGTTCCCGCCTGCCCTGGCGTAACATTCTGGAGGTATTTGTAAAATATTTGTACTCCTCCATAAAGGCGGCCTGCTGCCGGTTCCAGTTATCTTCATTATTAACAATACCTTCTGCCTGCAATTCGTTAAACAATCGCTGGCTCATGATGAAAAAATCATCCCGCCCAAGGTAATCCAGGTCGGCATCGCATAATATTTCTTCCAGTTTATTTTGCGGCAACTGTGGTATCCTGGTAGCCATTATCAGGCTGCATATCGTTTCAATTTCGTCCGGCCCGTAGCCATAAACAGGCAAATATTCACGTGCAATAGCACATGATGCTGCTTCATGCCCGTCCCTCCCGGATAAAAAGCCGACATCATGCAAAAGTGCTGCGGTATGCAATAATCTCTTGTCATCTTCGCCGATACCTTCTTTTTCGGCTATGCTTTCAGCAGCCTGCATAACATCAATGGTATGGTCAATGTTATGGTACGATAAATGTTGGGGCAGTTCGATTTCCAGTTTGCCGAAAATGAGTTCTTTTAAATTATGAAATTGGGTCAACTGTTACTGTTTGAATTGCTAAGATATTAAATGTTTAATTTTTGAAAGGTATAAAAAATTATTCTTCAATTTTATTTCCGGTTTTTTTTATCTTGCCGCCAATATGAAACCTTATAACACTTATACATTAAAACTATCCGGGTATTTTTTATTGCTGATTTTTGCTTTGCAAAGCTGCAAAGAAAAGCCGGGCACCTGGAAGAACGACCAGATCAGTTCCGGAAAACGTAATGATTTTCACGAGCTCAGCAAGCAGGCATTTTTTGATTTAAAAGCCAATAACCTTTTGCACCTTAAAGTATTGATGTCGAAAGAGCTGATTGACAACCCCGGTACCGAGCGGATGGTTGAACAGATCAGCAACCGTTTAACAGATAATAAATACGATGTGCTTGATGAATATTACATTATAAACAAATACAAGGATGCTGATACCATAAAATTAAGCGGCGCCGGGGTAAACAGCCACAGCATTAAATACCCCGGCGTAACAAGGGAAACCTATATTGCTTTTTATGTACCCGCTACGGGAAACAACAAGTATATGATCACCGCCATTTTCGGAAAATACAGTTATGGCTGGAAAATCAGCAGTTTAGATATTGGGCCTTATACCGTAAACGGAAAAACCGCCCCCGAACTCTACAACCTGGCTAAAGAAGAATACGATAAAAAATACCTTATAGATGCGCAAACTACCCTGTCGTTAGCGGCAAAGTGTCTTAAACCAACTGCCGTTTGGGCTTATACCAACGAAAGCGACATCAGTGATTTTTATGGTAAAGTTACCGCCGAAGCAACGGAAAAATACAAATTCCCTTACACCCTTAACATACCCGGCAGACCTATGGTGCTGCGTGTCTATAATAAAAACACCGATGAAGGTTCATTCCCTGTGATCTCTTATATGACCCACGTCAGCATTGCCGACACCAACGGGGTTAAAAAGGAAAATAAAGAAATTAAAAAAGCGCTCAGCAAATTGCTGCCGGGGATAGATAAATATAATAAATACGTTTATTACGAAGCTTTTAACAAATTCCCCAGGAGTTCTGAATCAGTGGATCGTTTTGATATGATCGACAGGCATTAAAAAGAGTTCAATTATTTATTCCCCTGGTTTCGCCGGGGGCAATTCAGGCGTTTACAGGCAGGGTAAAAATCACCTCCGCGTTTGTTCATTTTATAAATATCAGCATGCGGCGGTTTACCGTTCACTCATCTGTTTTATACTACACGCAACTGGTATCGGCGGTTACACATCAGTTTAAATTATGGCTGATAATTGCTTACCTTTAATTTTAAATGTATAGGGAATGTTAAAAGCTTTGCTGGTTGATGATGAGTTTAATAACCTGGAAAGCCTGGAATTTTTACTCCATAACGATTGTGAAGGGATAGAAGTCGCCGGAAAAGCGCAAAGCGCCGGGCTGGCCCGTGAATGGTTACAATCGCATACGGCAGATGTGCTGTTTCTGGATATTTCAATGCCGGGCGAAAACGGCTTTCAATTTTTGAACAGTATAAGCAGTCAAAATTTCAAGGTTGTTTTTGTAACCGCTTACAATGAGTACGCGCTACAGGCTATTAAGGCAAGCGCGGTTGACTATATTTTAAAACCGGTTAACATTGATGAACTGCAAAAAGCGGTAGAAAAGGTAAAACGCGCCGTAAACAGCCCGGTGGCCGGCGAACAGGACCGGGCATTATTGCAGCACCTTTTAGATACGGTCGGTAAAAAATCGCCGCCCAAAAAGATTGCCTTGCCGCAATTAGGCAGTATCAGCTTTATTGAAGTTGATGATATGGTTTCCCTGCAGGCCGACAGCAACTATACCATCATTCACATGAAAGACATGCATAAACTGGTGATCAGCAAAACCCTGAAAGATTTTGAAGATTTATTGGATGAAAACCAGTTTGCCCGCATACATAAATCGTATATTGTTAACCTTAAATACATAAAGGAATACAGCACCATTGACGGCGGTATAGTAAAAATGAGCGATGGTAATCAGTGGAGCATCAGCCGCAGGCAATTGGATATGTTCCTTGAAAAAATGAAAATGGCGAGTTTGACGTTTGGTAAGCATAAATAGGTTATTTTTAAGTCGAAAGTTTTGAGTCGAAAGTCTTAAGCCGGAAATCCGGACCGGGTCTTTTTTCCTTTCGACTTTCAACTTTAGACTCAGGACTTTAGACTTAAATCAAATGCGTTTTGCGGTTTTTCTTTTTATTTATCTCTCTATAAGCCTTACCTGCCGGGCGCAGCAACAAAAATATACTGCCTATACTGTAAATGACGGATTGCCCAGCAATTATGTTTACCGGTGCGTTGAAGATAATAAAGGTTTTTTATGGGTAGCTACAGACGCCGGCATCGCGCGGTTTGACGGTAAACATTTCCAGGTGTTTACTACCGGCGACGGACTACCTGATAATGAGGTGCTGGCTGTTGTGAAAGAAAACGACGGCCGTATATGGGTAAATTGTTTTAAACAGGGACCGGCGTATTTTGATGAACTGCAAAACAGGTTTATTAATGCTAAAACGGACAGCGATCTGACCAAAGTAAACGTTGGTACCAGCATAATGTTTTTATATACTTTGAAAGACGGTGGCGTAATGTACACTAATGAAAAGGGTTCGTTTATTTTCAGGGATAAAAAGCTCACCGCCTTTAGTGGAATACCTCAAAAGTCATCATTTTTAATCAACGAAAATACGGATGGTACACAATTACGATGGGGCGCTAATTCATACAAAACAGGGCTAAAAACATTTGACACAAAGTTATATAAAACCAAAGGCACAAAGTTAGTTGACAGCATTACGCTAAGGAAATACAGCAGCTATCAATATATTATCCCGGCCATTGATAACGGAGTCTTTTATAATTTCAACCACAGCGAAAACAAATGCTTTGTTTACAGCAATATCAACAACAAGTCCCTGGGTTTTAAGGTAGATTCTATAAGTATTCCCGAACCTTTTATTGTTTTTGGATTTACCGGTACCTGGCTGAACTTTTATGCCAACTCCGGCAAAATTTACGTATTTGATAAAAAAACTTTAAAGCCGCAATTTATAATCAGCGGTAAATATGCGCCGAATTCTTTATTTAATGATAGCAAAGGGAATATATGGATAAGTACAATTGATAAAGGTTTGATTTTGTACAAAAAAAAGCAGTTTGATGAGGTTGCTATGCCCCCCAATTTTTCGAACACAAACTTTTTTAGCATCAACCGTAAACCGGATGGCACATTACTGGCAGGCAATTATTACGGAGAAGTATTAGAAACGAACGGAAAAAATTTCCGGATCAGGAAAATCCCGCAAAAAAGCAATATGATTTTCAGGCAGCGTAAGATATTACTGTCACAAAATAAAACATTTACTTTTTCTGAAGCCGGTACTTATGCAAATTATTCAAAAGAGATTATCGTGCCCAACGCTTCTCTGTTTTACGCTAAAACAGCAATTAATTATAATGACAGCATCATAATTGTCGGCCAGGTGAGCGCCATTTATAAGCTGAATACGGTTACCGAAAAAGTAGTGGTAATGCATTCCATCGGCAAAAGAATAACCGCACTCGCTAAAGTATATGGCAGCATTTTCTATTACGGTTCAACAGATGGCCTGTACAAATATGATTATGCTCAAGGGACAAGTCGGGCACTGACAAAAAATGATCCGCTGCTAAGTGAAAGGGTAACCGCCCTGTGTATAACAGGTGACAGCCTGTTGTGGGTAGCTACTGCCGGTAAAGGTTTAATTGCCGTAAAAAATGATAAAATAATATTTCATATTACAACTGATGAGGGCATTATCAGCAATTCTACCCGCAGCATAACAGCCGCCCCCGGCCAGATATGGTTAGGCACAGCGCAGGGAATAAGTGTTGTTAATTATAAACTAAAGCATAATAAAGTTAGCTATGCTATTCAAAACCTGAGCATTAACGATGGCCTGACCAATAATGTGATCAATGAAATGCTTTATCAGAAAGATACCGTTTATGCTGCAACCGGCGATGGTATTTCTGTAATACCGGCCGGCATTGCCATCCCTAAATTCAATATCCCCGTGCAGCTGATACGGATGACAGTTAACCAGCGCGATACTATACTTTCATCTGTTTACAAGCTTGGGTACAATCAGCAATATATACAAATGCAGTTTGCAGGGATTGAACTAAGCGGGCATTTTAAGAACCTCCAATATACTTTGGATAAAAATAAGAACTGGATCAGTTTAGATGTAAACACGCTTACTGTTCAATTGGCCAGTGGCAATCATATAATAAAAGTAAGGGCGGCGGATGTAAACGGCAACATCAGCAATAAGCTGCTCACCATACAATTTGACATTGCCACTCCCTTCTGGCAGACGATATGGTTTTGGCTGATCATCGCTTTAGTAATACAAACGGCTGTTATATTCTTACTGAACCGGCGTTTGAAAAAAAAGAGAGAAGCCAAACTGGCAAAAGAAATTGCCGGCGTGCAAACCGCATCGCTGGAGCAACAGGCTTTTACTTCGTTAATGAACCCGCATTTTATATTTAACGCCCTCAACAGCATCCAGCATTATATTAATGTGCAGGACAGGCAAAATGCCAACCGCTATCTCAGCGATTTTGCCTCACTCATCCGAAAAAACTTTGAAGCGGCGCAGCAATCGTTTATCCCGCTTGAACAGGAAATAGAAAACATAAAAATATACCTGCGGTTAGAACAAATGCGCTTTAACGACCGCTTTAACTACCAGATTGCGATTGATGATAATTTAGATGTGGAAGACTGGATGGTGCCGACAATGATATTGCAGCCACTTTTGGAGAATGCTTTACTGCATGGCATTATGCCTTCGGCAATTGCCGGAAAAGTAATAATTGATTTTAAAGAACAGGCCGGAAATTTACTGATAACAATTACAGACAACGGCATTGGCATAGCCAACAGCCTGGCGCTGAAAGAAACCGGCAACGGGCACAGGAGCCGCAGCACGGAACTGATTAAAAAAAGGGTGGCAGCCCTCAGCCGTTTTGGATCAACTGCCATTACAATTACCATGGAGCCGGCCTTCGAAAGCAAAAAAAATCCCGGAAATAAAATCACCCTCTTTATCCCCGCCGAACTCCACGAGGCCTGGCTGCGGGCCCAGCGTCAAAAATAATCATCCCGCCTGCCGCACACTCATTCACACCTGTCGCTCAATCATCTATACCCCCGCGTTGCACAGGGAGGCTTGTCCATCTGTTTATTTGGTTCTAAATTAACATATCCTTAGAAAAAGGTTATTCATCATATTAGCCCTTACCCGGGGAAAAATTAAAATTACAGCAATGAAAAAGTTCCTCGCAATTTTGTTAGTTATGGTTTCGGTGCAAGTGTTTGCACAAAACAATGTCATTTCCGCCATAAATATTACCTTACCGGCAAACCCCGATGCTAACACTGCTAATTGGGGAACAGGGAAATCTTTATTCATGATCTCGGCAACTGCACAGTCGGCTACCGGGCGGATTGATCCTGCGGTTGAAGAAAGCAAACTGCTGGTTCTTATAAAAAGGGGGGGCAATACGGTATGCGGCGCCTATGCCGGCAGCACGGCCCCGGCAGCTGATTTCAATACAATGACAAAGGTTTGGAGCGGTACTAATGCAGTGTCGTTTTTGGGTAAAGATTGCACCCTGGCGCCGGGAGACTATGAAGTAAGCGTACAATTTTTTGGCTATAGTAACGGTAAATACATTCCGTTAAGCGACGAAAAAACAAAGCCGTTTACCATAAAAGGGAATGATCAGGAAGCTTATCAACCGCCGCAAGCTATTTCACCTGCGGATGGAACTGCATTTTCAGAAACTGACATAAAGAAACCGATAACCTTCAGATGGACACCTGTTATCCCCAAACGGCAAGACCCGGTAACTTATCGCTTAAGTGTTTGGCAGCTAATGGTGGGGCAAACAGGGGCACAGGCCATGAAAGCAAATACGCCCATCATCACCAAAGATGTTGACAATATTACACAGGTTGTTATTACTAACATTGTTGACGGGCCCTGCAGGCCGCCGCTGATGTGTGCTTTTATCTGGAACATACAGGCCCTGGACAGGGAGGGGAAACCGATAGGGGGAAATAACGGAACGAGTGGGGCATTACAATTTTCGGCTGGCAGCTGCGACGTACAACTAACCCTGAAGCTCCAATCTGTTGAATGTTTACCCGGCACTAATGGAAATAATAACTATAAAGTTTGTGTTTCGGCAACATATTCAAGCGCAGTTTACAATTTAAACTATGCCAACTCAGGCAGCGGTTTTAAAGCTTATGCCCCGTCTTATACCCCTGTATATTCGGTAACAGGCGTAACACCTGCATTGCAGGTTCAAAACAGCGGTCCCGCGGGTGCGGTAAATTATTGTTTTAATGTAAGTGTACCGGCAGGGCAAACAGCAATGAAAATAGGGTTGCAGGGAGATGATAACAATCCCGGACCCATCAGTTGCCAGGCCGGCGCCGAACTGGATTTAAGATTGCCGGCTTGCACTACCTGTAAATGCGGCGGCAGCTGGAACCCCTTAACAATAACCACCCCCACCCGCATCGTAAGATATGATTGCGGTATAAACGTAAACTGGAAATGCAATGAGCAAATAAAGTTCACTAATACTTATCTGTGCAGCCCGGATAATGCAGCTTGCCAGGCGAAAACAAGTTGGGTGATCACCCAAAACGGCGTATCAATTAAAACCGGAAGCGGCACAAATACCATAAGCGATGATTTTACGCCGACCGCAAACGGTGCTTACACTGTTACTTTAAATGCCAGCTGTAACGGCGTGCAATGCCCGCAATGCACCTATACTTTTAATGTTACGGATTGTAAAGCCTGCGGCTGCGGTACCTGGAGCCCGCTGACTGTCAATCGCGTTGAAAAATTTGAATGCAATAGCGGAAAGGCTATTCCATGGATTTGCAATAAGCCATTCAATTTTACCAGCGCGTACCAATGCAACCCCAATGACGGCAGCTGCCTGGCTAAAACAGCCTGGGAAATTAAAAAGGATGGTGTAAGTATTAAAACAGGCACCGGCACTGGTAACATAGCAGATAGTTTTACCCCGGTTGCCAATGGCACCTACACCATTACCTTATATGCTGAATGTAATGGAAAAGGATGCGACAATTGCACCTATACAGTTGTTGTTACAGGGTGTCCCCCCGCCTGCGATTGCGGTACATGGAGCCCGCTGACTGTGAACCGTGTTGAAAAATTTGAATGCGGCGGTAAAAATATCATCCCATGGACATGCCATAAACCCTTCAGCTTTATCACCGCTTACCAGTGCAGCCCGAATAACGAGAGTTGCCAGGCTAAAACCGAATGGGTGATTACACAAAACGGCGTATCTATTAAAACCGGCAGCGGCACAAATACCGTTGGTGATAGTTTTACACCGGATGCCAACGGCATTTATACCATTACCTTAAATGCCGAATGTAACGGCATAAAATGCCCGCCATGCAGCTATACTATTTCTGTTAGAGATTGCAAAACTACCACCTGCGACTGCGGCACCTGGAGCCCGCTGACTGTGAACCGTGTTGAAAAATTTGAATGCGGCGGTAAAAATATCATCCCATGGAAATGCCACAATGCTTTCAACTTTATCACTGCTTACCAATGCAGCCCTAATAACGAGAGTTGCCAGGCTAAAACCGAATGGGTGATTACACAAAACGGCGTATCTATTAAAACCGGCAGCGGCACTAACAACATTGGTGATAGTTTTACACCGGATGCCAACGGCATTTATACCATTACCTTAAATGCCGAATGTAACGGCATAAAATGCCCGCCATGCAGCTATACTATTTCGGTTAAAGATTGCCCAACCTGTAACTGCGGCACCTGGAGCCCGCTGACTGTGAATCGAATTGAAAAATTTGAATGCGGCGGTAAAAATATCATCCCATGGAAATGCCACAATGCTTTCAACTTCATCACTGCTTACCAGTGCAGCCCTAATAACGAGAGTTGCCAGGCTAAAACCGAATGGGTGATTACACAAAACGGCGTAACCATTAAAACCGGCAGCGGCACTAACAACATTGGTGATAGTTTTACACCGGATGCCAACGGCATTTACACCATTACCTTAAATGCCGAATGTAACGGCATC
>JBIOHE010000086.1:0-14429 GCA_044448725.1 Sphingobacteriales bacterium
ATATTATTCTGCTCATAGGTAAAATGTCCTATATTTCCTGGCAGCATAATTGTATAATGCGGCACAGGCATTCTTTTGCTAATCTGGTGCTATAGTTTACCCGGATGTAAACATTTTCCGGCCACTTTTCATTGTTTACAATTGAAAAGAAGGAAAATAAATTTTGAAACCTTGTTATTTAACCTCATTTTTAAACCAGTCTTTTATATGTCAAAAAAATTGAAAAAGCTAATTGCTGTAGTGCTGCTTTCCACTTGCCTCTTTAATATAGGCGGGCAGCTTGTATTGCACCAATGCGCAGTCTTTTTATCAGACCGGTTTTTTAATGCACAAACCAGCAAGGGCCTCTACAATGTCAATGACCTTACAGAAGTAAAACTCCCGGTTAACATGCCGGGCATAACTGACTGGAGGGCTTACGAAAACATAAGCGGACAGATAAAGTTTGAAAACTCCTGCTATAATTATGTAAAAATGAAAATAACCCGGAACGCCATTTACCTGATGTGCATTCCCGATTATGCTACTACCAGTTTAACCGATAAAAATATTATCGACGCCAAACGGGTTAAGGATATCCCCGTGCCGAAAAAGGAGCATGTTCCCTACAGTAAATCATCCGTTCGGGACAACTTTAGTTTCGCCTTTTTACACTTCCAGTTTTCTTCCCCTGTTCAGGGACCGACCGGTATTGACGCAAGGTCTTGCCCCCAGATCATCCACCATTCCCCGGATATTCCCGAGCAACCGCCGAAGTCCCGGTGCTGATTAATTGTTGAACCTGCCTGCCGGCAGGCAGGTTGCTGATTTAACGAATTATTGATTAAATTAGTGATTGAAGTCATTTTACTTTAAAATAATATTCCGGACTTTTCCGCCTTTCGGACTTTCCGGCTCAAGAGATACTTAACTTAATTAAACTATTTACTGTTATGAGAAGCTTTAAAATAATAGCTGTTTTGGCCTGCCTGTTCTTTATGGCAGCCTGTACCCGCAAGCCGAAGGCAGCGCTCCTGAGCGACACGGCTGTGTTGCACGAAAACGAGAACCAGCTAACGCAGGTAATTATTTATGATATTTTTACCCCGCCGGTAGCTGCACGTATTTACGCTTATACCTCTTTAGCCTCGTATGAGGCAATGCGTTATGCCGATCCCAAATACAATTCACTTATTACACAGCTGAAGGGTTTTGGTACTCCGCCGGAACCCCAAAAAGGGAAAAACTATAACTATGCACTGGCTGCTACCAAAGCTTTTTTTACAGTGGCCCGCAAGGTTACTTTTTCAGTTGATACCCTGAAAAACTATGAGAATAAGGTATATGCCATGTATAAAGATAATCTGGACGATTCAACTTACGCTCGTTCGGTTGACTTTGGCGAGCAGATAGGCAATTTAATACTAAAAAGGGCCAATGTTGATAACTACCCTCAAACAAGGGGCAAACCTAAATATCTGGGACAACAGAGCCCCGCCAAATGGCGTCCGACACCTCCCGATTATTTGGACGGCGTTGAGTTTTGCTGGGGAACGATGAAGCAGTTGCTGGTTGATTCTTCTGGTGTGTTTACCCCGCCGCTGCCGCCGGCCTACAGCGAAGATAAAAACAGCGATTACGTAAAACAATACGTGGAGGTATATAACAAAAATAAAACCTTAACGAAAGAGGAAATCGAAATAGCGAAGTTTTGGGATGATAACCCAACCAATGTAATGCATAACGGGCACATGACGTTTGTTGATAAAAAAATTACTCCCGGCGGCCACTGGATGTATATTACATCAATTGCCTGTAAACAAATCCATGCCGATGCAGTTAAAACAGCGCAGGCTTATGCACTTACTGCCATTGCGCTGAATGAAGCTTTTATTTGCTGCTGGCAGGTAAAATACAAGTTCAGCTATATCAGACCCGTTACAAGCATTGAGGAAAAGATTGATCATAACTGGCTGCCGCTGTTACAAACGCCCCCTTTCCCCGAATACAGCGCGGGCCATTCAACCATCAGCGGATCGGCTGCTACAGTGCTCACCCATGAATTTGGCGATCATTTTGCCTTCCAGGATACCAGTGAAATGAAGTACATAGGGATGCAGCGGCATTTCAACTCCTTTATTCAGGCCTCGGATGAAACCGCGATGAGCCGCTTTTACGGAGGTATTCATTACCTGAACAGTACCCTGAAAGGTGCAATCCAGGGAAAACAAATCGGGAACTTTATTTGGGAAAAGTTAAAGCTTACCAAATAATGTGGTGTCACCTGTAAATTGACGTTTAGGCTGAAGTCGAAAGTCTTTAGTCAAAAGTCAAAAATCGAAAGTCCTGAGTAAAGAGAAGAACAAAATTCAACTTTTAACTCAGGACTTTTGACTTCCGACTAAAGTGCCTGATCCACAAGCACCGGGAGAAAAGATACCTTATTCAAGCACTCCGAACTTACCGGACTGAAATTCGTCAAATGCCTCCTGTAATTCGCGTTGCGTATTCATTACAAAGGGGCCGTATTGTGCAATCGGTTCATTAATAGGCTCGCCGCTTAATAACAGCAGCACGCTGTCTTTATCAGCACCGGCATTTATTTCTTCACCGTCGTTCTTAAACAAAACCAGGTCGTGCTGACCGGCTTTTTCACCGTTAACCTCAACTTCACCGTTTACCACCAGCAAAATTGTGTTGTGCGTTGCCGGTATTTTTGTAGTTACCTTTCCACCTGCGTTAAGCCGGATATCGAACATGTTTACAGGGGTAAAAGTAGTGGCCGGGCCCTTTTGCTCATTAAATGCCCCTGCTATGATATTGACTGATCCGCCATTATCTGCAAGGTTTACCTTCCCCATCTCTCCGGCGGTTATTGCCTGGTAACCGGGTTCAGTGAGCTTATGTTTAGCCGGAAGATTAACCCAAAGCTGTACCATTTCAAACGGGCCGCCTGTTTTCGAGAACTTTTTTTCGTGATATTCTTTGTGTAAAATGCCTGCACCGGCAGTCATCCATTGCACATCGCCGGGGTTAATCACCCCGCTGTTCCCAGTGCTGTCGTGATGTGCCACGCTGCCTTTATAGGCGATAGTAACAGTCTCGAAACCCTTGTGCGGGTGAACGTCAACGCCGCGGAGATGATCTGAAGGGCCAAAATCATATTCGGCATTAAAATCCATCAGCAAAAACGGACTTACGCGTTGCTGGCTCAAGCCGTTATTGGGGAAATAGTTAAAAACCCTGAACCCGTCGCCAACCATCCCGGGCCGCAATGGGCGGTTGTATATTTTTTCGATTTGCTTTTTCATGCTGTTGTGTAAATTTATGTAAAGGTAGCAACGGATAAGCGCTAAAATGTTAATCTATATCAAGAAACATCCCGGAAATATTGCAGGCAACCGTCAATTTTTTTATATTGTACTAAATTGTTACAATAATATATTATCATTGTGTTATATTTACACAATGATAATCGTGGATAGCTTAATATAAGCAGAGATCCCCTATAATTCTTGTTTTTTTCGCTCATTTTTCCATTGTGATTATTTAAACAAACAGTGTAAATAATTAATAAATTGTAAACCAATTAAACCAATATAAATTATGAAAAAACACACAATATTTTGGGTACTGTCAGTAGTTTGCCTGTTGCCGGTATTTGCATTTTGCCAGGATAAACCCAGCTATGCAGTAGTTGCAGGCGATGATATCGCTGTTACCAATACTGATGCCGGTAAAGTAAAAGGGTATATACACAATGGTATTTTTACTTACAAAGGTATTCCGTATGCTACCGCTGAAAGGTTTACAGCCCCTCAAAAACCTAAACCTTGGACAGGCGTACGCAGCTCCATGACTTATGGCCCTGTTTGCCCGACCGACCCAACAACATCGGTTAATGATGCCTTTGAATTTGCTTTTGACCACGACCTGGGCTATTCAAACGAGTATTGCCAAACCCTTAATGTTTGGACGCAAAAAATTAATGACGGCAAAAAAAGGCCGGTAATGGTTTGGCTGCATGGCGGCGGCTTTACTGCCGGATCGTCTATAGAACTTCCCTCTTATGACGGCGAAAACCTGGCCCGTAAAGGCGATGTAGTATTAGTTTCAGTTAACCATCGCTTAAATGTTTTAGGCTTCCTGGATCTTTCAGCTTATGGCGATAAATACAAAGGCTCGGGTAATGCCGGTCTGCTTGATTTGGTTGCTGCCCTGCAATGGGTAAAGGAAAACATCGCACAATTTGGCGGCGACCCGGATAATGTGACGATCTTTGGCCAGTCTGGCGGTGGCGGTAAAGTAACCTGTTTAATGAACGCGCCTTCGGCGAAGGGCCTTTTTCAGCATGCTATCGTTGAAAGCGGGAGTTATATAACCGGCTTTACTGAAAAAGCTACTTCTCAACGGATAGCAGCAGCTTTACTGGACGAATTAAAACTACAACCTTCACAGGTTGATTCCCTTCAAAAAATATCATACGACGTATTGAATGCTGCGGGAAAAAGGGCAATTGCAAAAGTATCAGCAGCCCTGAAAGCCGAAGGAAAAGCAGCCGGGGGGGTTGGCTTGGGCTGGGGTGCCGTTTTGGATGGTGAGTTTTTGCCTTACCAGCCAACAGATCCCGCTGCGATGGAAATATCTAAAAAAATACCTTTACTGGTAGGGAGCACAAAAAATGAATTTACCCCATTTATTCCCGGACCTAAGAACCAAACTATGGAGCAACTAAAAACCGAGTTAAAAAAGAAGTATGGCGATAATGCCGATGCCTATATGGCAGCAGTAAAAAAAGCATATCCTGCTACAAACAAACCATCAGGCTATACTGACATCGACCTGAATTTCAGGCCGCTGACTGTAAAGCAGGCAAATATGAAAGCCGTAAAAGGCGCTGCACCGGTTTATGTGTACCTGTTCACCTGGCAGTCGCCTGTTAATGGGGGTATTTATAAAGCGATGCATTGCATGGATATTGCGTTCCAGTTTAACAATATCAAGCGTTGTGAGCAAATGACCGGCGGCGGAAAAGATGCTTTTGCTTTGGCAGATAAGATCAGCAGCGCCTGGATCAATTTTGCCCGCACCGGCAACCCCAACACGCCAAACTTGCCAAAGTGGCCTGCTTACACAGAAGAGAACGGTGCAACAATGATGTTCAACAATACATGCGTGGTCAGGGATCATCCGGATGGAGACCTTTTAAAAATCGCTGCTTCAAAATAATGTAATTAATTATACAAGTTTATCATTGTCATTGCGCCAGGCCGACCGGCGAAGCGCAATGACAATTTTTAATTTATTCTGTTTGATGAAAACAATTGTAAAAGTTTGCTGCACCTTTTGTTGCATGGGTTTGTTTTTTAACTGTTTTGCCGCAAAGGTTGATACATTGGATGTACAAAGTACAGTGATGCAAAAAACATTAAAGGCGCCGGTAATACTGCCGGATAGCTATCAAAACGGCGAAAGGCAATACCCTGTTGTTTACCTTTTGCATGGCGGTCAGGGTAGTTACCGCGACTGGCTTTCAAAGTTAAGCGACAAACAATTACTGAATAAGCTTGCCAATCAGTACCAAATCATCATTGTAACGCCCGAAGGTGGTAGTACGAGTTATTATTTCGATAGTCCTTTGGATAAAGCCAGCCAGTTTGAAACTTTTATCTCAAAAGAACTGGTTCAAAAAGTTGACGAAACTTATCGCACCATAAAGGACAGAAAAGGGCGGATCATAGCCGGCCTTTCCATGGGCGGCCATGGCGCTATGTATATTTCTGCCCGGCATCCGGATATTTATTGCGCTGCGGGGAGCATGAGCGGTGTGATGGATTTGAATACAAAGCTGTGGAAAGTTCCTGCTGATTTCGCGAAATCACGCGATAAAAACTTCGCGCGTCTGCTTGGCGCCCCTAAAGATACTGTCAGCCCTTACCGGGAATATTGTGCAGTGGGACTGGTTGACAAAATGAAGGCTAACGATGTAAAACTTATTTTTGATTGCGGGTTTGACGATATTATGATAGCGCCCAACCGCGAACTGCATCAGTTATTACTGGCAAACGGAACTCCCCACGAATACATTGAACGGCCCGGCAGGCACGAATGGCCCTACTGGGAGAATGCAGTAACCTACCAGTTCCTTTTCTTTCAAAAAGTATTTAAAGCAAACGGTTCACTATAGATCAAAAAACAATGCTGGCATTACTTGGCTTTTTAACTATCTGCGTTTTTTTAGTACTAATCCTTACAAAACGGCTTTCGGTATTGCTTTCGCTGATTGTTGTTCCGGTGGTATTTGCGCTTATCGGCGGATTTGCGCCAAAGGAAATCGGAGAAATGATACTTGCTGGTATAAAACAAGTAGCGCCTACCGGGATCCTGCTCGTTTTTGCAATTTTATATTTTGCTTTAATGATTGATACCGGGCTTTTTGATCCGGTGATCACAGGTATTATCCGCCTTGCAAAAGGCGACCCGCTTAAGATCATCAAAGGCACAGCGCTGTTAACCATGCTTGTCCATTTGGATGGGGATGGCACAGCCACGTTTATGATCACCGTCACAGCCTTTTTTCCGGTATATCAAAGACTGAGGATAAATAAGCTGATCTTACCATGTATAGTTGCTTTAAGTGTGGGTGTTATGCACCTGGTGCCATGGTCGGGTACGGTCGCCAGGGCATTGAACGTAATGAAAACCGATCCGCAGCACTTGCTGATCCCTATCCTCCCTTCCATGATCGGCGGCATCATCTGGGTATTTGCAGTTGCCTTTTGGCTTGGCAGAAAAGAGCGGAGACGCCTTGGGATTGTCCACCTGGACTATGACCACCGGCTGGAGCTTTCTGAAAAGCAAAAATCTATTCGCCGCCCGCAATTGATTTGGTTCAACAGTATATTCACCGTATTGTTGATTACCTCGCTTATTTTAGGATTAATTGCTCCTGCGGCCATATTCATCATAGGGTTTGCGGTTGCTTTAGTGGTTAACTATCCCTCACAGGCCGAACAAAAGAAACGACTGCAGGACCATGCCGCAAACGTATTTTTGGTTTCTGTTATAATTTTTGCGGCAGGCGTCTTTTCCGGCATTCTTACGGGAACAAAAATGATCGATGCGATGGCGTTATCAATGGTGTCACTTGTTCCGCAGCAGCATGCAAATCTGTTACCTGTGCTGGTTGGCGTAACCAGCATGCCGCTTAGCCTGGTATTTACACCAGACGCCTATTATTTTGGTGTTATCCCGGTATTAAAAACCGCAGCAATACATTATGGCTTAAATCCGGTTGAAATAGGCAGGGCGGCAATTTTAGGCCAGATGACCACCGGGTTTCCATTAAGTCCCTTAACCGCCTCTACTTTTGTGCTGGTGGGCTTATCCGAAGTTGAACTTGCCGACCATCAGAAATTTACTTTCAAATGGGCTTTCTGCACAACAATTATTATGACCATTATTGCTGTTTTAACAGGGGCTATTCACTTATAAATTAACAATATGGCGCCAAAAACAAAAATAAGGATTGGTTGCGGGGCTGGCTTCTCGGGCGACAGGATAGAGCCGGCGGTTATCCTTGCTGAAAAAGGTGAACTTGACTATTTAGTGCTTGAATGCCTGGCCGAACGCACCATCGGGCTCGCTCAAAAAAGAAAAGCTGCAGATCCTGACCAGGGATATGACCCGTTTTTAGAACGCCGGCTGGAGTTGCTTTTGCCCTGGCTGATAAAAAACAAAATACGTTTGATCACTAATATGGGCGCCGCTAACCCTGTCGCCGGAGCTGACAAGATCGTGGAAATAGCAAAACGGCTCAACATTTCCATCAAAGTAGCAGCAGTTACCGGAGATGATGTTTATCGGCTTATCAACGGGAATGAACTGGGGATGGAAACAGGTAAACCTTTAAGCCAATCAGGTCAAATTATTTCGGCCAATGCTTATTTAGGGGCCGATGCGATAATACCTGCGTTGGAAACAGGCGCTGATGTTATTATAACCGGCCGGGTGGCCGATCCTTCATTGTTTGTCGCTCCGCTGGCGTATGAATTTGGTTGGTCTTTAAATGACGCTGATATAATCGGAAAGGGAACAGTCATTGGTCATTTACTGGAATGTGCAGGGCAAATATGCGGCGGTTATTTTGCCGACCCGGTTAACAAGCCGGTACCAGGTATGGATTTTTTAGGTCATCCATTTGCAGATGTATATCCGGATGGCAGCGCAACTATCAGCAAAGTTGAAGCAACCGGAGGTATAATCAGCCTTGCAACGGTTAAAGAACAACTGTTGTACGAAGTAACAAACCCGCATCAGTATTTTACCCCCGATGTAATTGCGGATTTCACGACTGTGTATTTACAGCAGCGCGGTAATGATTGCGTGGGTGTAAAAGGCGGCGGCGGTCAGCAGCGGCCGGATACTTTAAAGGTAAGCATCGGTTATAAGGCGGGCTTTATTGGAGAGGGTGAGATTTCTTACGCCGGCGCCCATGCGCTGGAAAGAGCGCAATTGGCCGGTAACACAATTAAACAGCGCCTGGGGACGCGCTACAAGGATTTGCGCGTTGATTATATTGGCTATTCCTCCGTCCATCCCTATTCGTTTAGCATTAACGCCAAACCTTATGAAGTAAGGCTTCGTGTTGCCGGCAAAGCCGGCAGCAGCGAAGAAGCAGCGATTATGGGCGAAGAAGTTGAGGCCCTTTACACCAACGGCCCGGCCGGCGGCGGCGGCGTCAGAAAATACGTAAACGAAGTGGTAGGGATCATATCCACTTTAATCGGCAGGGAAAAAATACAGGCATCCGTAATTATAAAAAGTTATGAACACAAAGCTTTATGAAATAGCACATAGCCGTGCCGGCGACAAAGGAAATACGCTCATCCTGTCCTTAATTCCGTTTGATGAAAAGCATTATGATTTGCTTTGCGCAGCAGTTACGGTTGATAAAGTTAAAGCTCATTTTAAGGACATCATTTTTGGCGATATTGTCCGTTATGAACTGCCAAATATTTCGGCACTTCAGTTTGTCTGCCAGCAGGCCTTATCCGGCGGCGTTACCACATCTTTGGTTATGGATACCCATGGTAAAACTTTAAGTTACGCATTGCTTGAGCTCAGCATAACTACATAGGCAGCAATTTCTATGTATCAATATTATACGCATCTTTAAAGGCTAATGAAAAAGGGGGAAATCTTCAGATCCAATTTCCGGGTAAATGCCAGATACCTGCAAAGCCATCCGGCACTGTAGCATCATTGTTATAAACAATATAAAGATCAGTACTGTTTTTTCTATAATTTCATTGATATTTGGTTTCAGCTTCAATATGCTGCTATTATAAACCAATTTGCCAATTCTTAGGATTAAATCATACAAATCACCATGGAAAAATCACGCCGTAAGTTTATTAAACAGGCTACTATAGCCGGGGCCGGGGTATTACTTGCCAAAACAGGATGGAGCGCCAAAAGCTACAAACGTATTATCGGCGCTAACGACCGTGTGCGGGTAGGCGTTGTTGGCTTTTCCGACAGGCATAGAGGCTCGCATATCCCAAGCTTTATGAACCATTATAAAGAACTTAATTTCGAGGTGGTTGCGGTATCGGATATCTGGAAACGACGCAGGGAAGAAGGCGCCGCTATTTGGAAAGATAAGATGCAGAATGATGTAAAAGCCTACCGCAACAATGAGGAGTTATACGACAGCAAAACGATAGATGCCGTATTTATCAGCACGGCCGATTTTCAGCATGCCCGCCATGCCATTGAAGCTGTAAAAGCGGGCTGTGATGCTTACGTGGAAAAGCCCTTTGCCGAAACCATGGAAGATAACCGCGCCGCGCTTAAAGCCATAAAGGAATCGGGGAAAATTGTGCAGATAGGTTCGCAACGCAGGAGCGGCGCCAACTACCATGCTGCCAATGACTTTATCCGCTCGGGCAAGTTTGGCCCTATCACTATGGTTGAATTAACCTGGAATGTTAACCAGCCGGGCCGCTGGCGGAGGCCGGAGCTATTAGGCGTATTAAAAGAAGAAGATACCGATTGGAAACGCTGGATCATGAACCGGCCTTATGAGGCTTTCGACCCGCGCAAATATCTGGAATTCCGCCTGTTCTGGCCCTATTCATCAGGTTTGCCCGGCCAGTGGATGAGCCACCAGATTGATACCGTGCATTGGTTTACCGGCCTTAAACATCCGCGCAGCGTTGTCGCCAACGGCGGTATTTATGTGTGGAAAGATGGCCGCAAAAACTGGGATACCCTTACCGCAGCATTTGATTATGGTCCGTTGGATGACTTGTCAACCGGTTTTCAGGTTACCTTTGGTTCGCGCATGCATAACGGCGATGAGAACCCGGCAGAGATTTATTATTCAAACGGTGGCGAACTCAACCTCATTACCAACAAAGTTTCGCCAACAGGCGGCTTAACGCAAAAAATGGCGGCAGCTATGGGTATGCAGGCAAACCTGCTGCCGGAGATAGACCTGGCAAATACCCAGCAGGTGGTAGCTTCGGCCAATACCGGTGGCGACGTGCTGACCTCAAACCACGTGCGTAACTGGATGGAATGTGTTCGCAGCCGCAAGCAGCCAAATGCACCTGTGGAAGCCGGCTACAGCCATTCCATCGCTAATATAATGACTAATGCTGCGGTACATACCGGCTACAAGGCCACCTTTGATGAAGCTACACAAGAGGTTATGGCGAATGGAAAAGTGTTTAAATATTAAAGAAAGTAAAGCGCCAGGAATCAAGAGTCAGGAGCCAAGACAAATGGCGCCCTGTTTTGATCTATGGTCAACATTATAGATAATCTTATGGCAAGCTTCAAAACCTTCTCTTTCGCTGCAGTTTTCACAATCATTGCGTCTTCACTATTTGCTCAAAAAAAAGAAGCAGTAAAAGTGATCAGGTCGCAAAATGAAAACAAAGTGGATATTTTTATCGGCGGTAAATTGTTTACCAGTTTCCTGTATCCCGATACCCTGGAAAAACCGGTGTTATTCCCTATTCATGCAGCAAACGGTACTATTGTTACCCGTGGTTTCCCGCTTGACCCAAGACCTGGTGAGCCTACTGATCATCCGCACCATATTGGCCTGTGGTTTAATTTTGAAAATGTAAACGGGCTTGATTTCTGGAACAATTCGTATGCTATCCCACAA
This sequence comes from Sphingobacteriales bacterium, assembly GCA_044448725.1. Taxonomy (GTDB): domain Bacteria; phylum Bacteroidota; class Bacteroidia; order Sphingobacteriales; family Sphingobacteriaceae; genus Mucilaginibacter. The sequence continues at coordinate 11,162 of JBIOHE010000086.1, forward strand.
AACAAAAGGAACCTTTACGGATGGATACGCACCGATAACATACTGGAAGCCAAAAGTGGTAATACGGGCGTATTATCCTACCACGCCAACTGGACAAACCAGCAAAAACAAGTATTGTTAGAAGAAACAACCCGGTTTGAATTTAGCGGAGACGGAAACCAGCGGATAATAGATCGCTATACTACCTTAATGGCCGATACAACGATTGTTTTTAATGATGCCAAAGACGGAATGCTTGGCCTGCGTTTAGCACATGAACTGCAAATGCCAACAAAAGAAGATCAGCAGTTTACCGACAACAAAGGCAACGCGACGGTTGTAAAAGGCGGCACAGACTATGTTGCCAACGGCAACTACATCACCAGCGCCGGCAAAACGGGCAACGATGCATGGAGCAGCCGGGGCGTATGGTGCAAGGTCTATGCAAAAATGGGCGCAGACTCAGTAAGCATTGCAATTATTGATCATTCTAAAAACCCTAACTATCCAACGTTTTGGCATGCCCGTGGCTATGGCTTGTTTGCCGCCAATCCGCTTGGCGAGAAAGTTTTCACCAATGGGAAATCTAAAAAAAATTTACGCCTGAACAAAGGGGAATCAGTTACTTTCCGGTATCGGATTGTAATTAACAGCGGCAGCCAGACCATTAGTACAGCGAGGCTCAGCGAAATGGCCGGAGATTTTGGCGGAAAATAGGTTCGTATTATTACTTTGTGCCGGGATTTTATAAAAACCCTTATATAATTAAAAAATGAGGGACTTTTGCAGCAGCCTGAATGAAATCCGTCGTAACCAGGCCGCTTTGGCAATCCTAAAACCTTAAATAAAGAAGATTGTTAAGCTTTAAGCAATTTTAATTTTACTTTAAACAACATTTCTTATTATTGCCACCTTTGAATAATTAATTTTATGAAGAGAAGATTGTTCCTGTTTATAATTGTATTGTTTTGCGGAAAGGTGAATGCACAAAGCCCGGCAGACAGCACTGTTAAACATTCGCCCCTTAAAACTTTAAGCGATGAGTACTATAACGCCCTGCTTACCGGCGACGATATTTATGGCATGTCATCAGCAGCAGAATTAAATCATTATCCATCACCGGAAAAAGTAATTAAATTAAAAAGGGAAATAATTTTAAGTCCTGTACAGGTTACTAAAATCAGCGCCATAGCCAAAGAACTGCACCGTAAAAAATTAGAAATGGGTTTGATCATTATTGATAACGAAAAAACAATCGACAGCCTTTTCAGGGCTAACAGGCTTAGTGACGGCTCACTTATTTTTTATATAAACCGCTACGGCTTATACCAGGGGGAGCTTAGGAATGCTATTTTGCAGGCATGCCTGGCAACCAGGAGCTTATTATCGCAGCAGCAGATCAGCAAGTTTGAGGCATTACAAAAAGCAAAATAAAAAAATACCATTTCATTTAGTTAATTTAGCGCCCCCTAATGAAGAAAGTATATGAAGATAACTTTTGATTTTGAAAAACCCCTTGCCGAGCTGCAGCAGCAGATAGATAAGGTGAAACAGGTTGAAGACAAAAACAAGCTGGATATGTCTGCAACTATAGCAGAGCTTGAAAGTAAACTGGAATCGACCAAACACGAAATATATGCTAACCTTACTGGCTGGCAAAAAGTGCAGATCGCCCGCCATCCCGAAAGGCCCTATACCCTGCAGTATATTGAACTGATGTGCGATGATTTCATCGAGTTCCATGGCGACAGGACCGTTGGCGATGATAAAGCGATTGTTGGCGGCTTTGGCACCATAAACGGGCAAACCGCCATGTTTATAGGGCACCAGAAAGGCCGCAATACCAAAGAGCGGCAATACCGCAATTTCGGTATGCCAAACCCCGAAGGTTACCGGAAGGCCCTGAGGCTGATGAAACTGGCCGAAAAATTCAATAAACCTGTCATCACGCTGATTGATACGCCGGGAGCATTTCCGGGCCTGGAAGCAGAAGAACGCGGGCAAGGGGAAGCCATCGCACGCAACTTGCTCGAAATGTCCATCCTTAAAGTGCCGGTTATTTGTGTTGTGATTGGCGAAGGTGCATCAGGCGGCGCATTGGGTATAGCCATTGGCGATAAGGTAATGATGCTCGAAAATTCCTGGTATTCGGTAATCTCTCCCGAAAATTGTTCCACTATACTTTTCAAAACCTGGGAACATAAGGAAAGAGCAGCAGAAATGCTGAAACTTACCTCAACCGATATGTTTAAAAACAAACTGATCGACGGTGTTATCAAAGAACCGCTTGGCGGCGCCCACCAGGACCCTGTTGCCATGGCAGCCACACTCAAAAAACAACTTTTAAAAGATCTGAAAACATTAAAAGAGCGCAATATTGATGAATTGGTGATTGACCGTATCAATAAATTTTGCGCGATGGGCGTTGTGATTGAGGATTAATTTTGTAAATTTGTTAGTACGACAACGTTACTTGTTAATATTAATAATGAACAGGAAGAAAAGGTTTTATTAGCTTTTTTAAATAGTCTGAAATACGATTACAGCAGTTTAGGAGAAGGTGAAATAAACCCCATGTCTTTAACGCTTGCCCAATCTTCACTTAGTCATGATTGGGACACAGAAGATAAAGAAGAAAATGCATATTGGAATAGTTTTGTAAAATAACATGTATTATCAAGGCGATGTTGTTTTAGTTCCATTCCCATTTACCGACCAAAGCGGCGGCACAAAAAGACCAGCGTTGGTTATCTCAGGAAGCAGGATGAATAAAACTGCGGATGTTATTTTAGTTCAAATTACTAAGGTTCAACATACGGATAGTTTTCGGTCCCGATAACTGCTAAAGATTTAACAAACCCGCTACGATTTGTTTCCGAAATATGGTGTAACAAAATTTTAGTAGCCGAACAATCCTTAATAATTCACCAAATAAGCAAGGTTTCTCAATCTGTAATAAATCAGGTTATTGATAAAATAAATGAGATTTTTGAACCTTAACGGCTTTTGCCCCATGACTGCCGCTCATAAAAACAGCTCCTCAAATATCTGAAAACACTAAAAGAACGCAATATTGATGAGTTGGTTACCCACCACGCTCAATAAATTCTGCGCGATGGGGGTCGTGGTTGAGGACTATTTTGTAAATTTGTTAGTATGACAACATTACTTATGCGAATCAAGGGTTAAAAGACAAGGTAAATAAAAGCAGCAGCAATTTTACCGAAGATATGTACGAGTAACCCATTGGTAGACCTGACCTTGCTGGCTCTTTGGATGTCAGTATTTA
>JBIOHE010000087.1:0-14420 GCA_044448725.1 Sphingobacteriales bacterium
ACCCTACCCGCAGTCTGTGTCTCTTACCCCGCAGTCTGTGTCCCCACAGACAGTTGCTACAGTTGTTTGTGGGGACACAAACAACGGGGGAAGAAGTTTTTCAACGACTCTAATTCCGACGTTACATCGAGTACTTCCTCTTCAGCTCCTCACTAACAATATAGGCATCTTCCACCACCGATTCGGGGTAACCAATAGTTTCCAAAATGGCAATACCATTCTTGTTTTTAAGCACCCCTGTTTTCATTTTATAATCAAATACCAGGCGGGTGTCATTTACCGATTCTTCAAAAGAATAAACCGCATAATCATTATCAAGTAATTCGGCCAGCTCAAGGTCGTGGGTGGATACAAATACAAAATTTTTATTATCGGTTAAATAGGTTAGTACCGATTTTGCTGCGGCGATGCGTTCAATCGTATTGGTACCCCGGAATATTTCGTCGATAATAACAAGGCTTTTAACCGGTTCATCGCCGCTGCTTTGGTGAATAATATCCAAAATGGAAAGCGCTTCTGCCTGGAAATAACTCTTGTTTTCGTTCAGATCGTCGTTTGTGCGGATACTGGTTTGAATTCTCAGTATCGGCGCTTTATATTCCCTTGTGCAGGTAGTGTATATGGTTTGCGCTAACAGCGTATTGATGGCTATCGAACGTATAAATGTGGTTTTGCCCGACATGTTTGAACCAGTGATCAACACCCCTTCATCTGTGCGGGTATGGATGGAATTTGGCACACAATTATAAATAAGGGGATGAAACATATCTGTCAGGTCCATTTGCAGGTTTTCGGTATAAAATACAGGTTTACTGTAATGCGGCAATCCGGCCCTTACAGAAAGTATGGCAATCAGCGCGTCAATTTCGGCTACGTATTTATACACCAGTTCAATATCATCCCTGTATTTGTTAATGCGCTTTACCGAAGTAATAAACATTAAAGGCTCCAGCAGAAAAAGTAGTTTTATAAATTTGTATATCGCATAGCTAAAGTTTTCGGGATTACCGGCCATTTTACTTTCAAAACTTACCAGGTTTAATGACCTGTTTAAGCCCGAAAGTTTAACCAGGCTGTTTTTCACCTGTTCATCCTGTCCAAAACTTATCTTTTTTAATAATTTGCGGGCTACGCTATGTAGAATAATCAATTGCGGCAGCGATCTTGTGTATGGGGATATCTTGTCCCTTGTGCCAAAATGCAGGGCAACATTGCCAATCAGCAAGGCCACCAAAACAACAAAACATATAGGGTTAGGTGCAACAAATAAGGATATTATCAAACCTAAAATAGCAATCCCTGATATCCTGATATAAAAACTCAACAGCGGAAACAACAGGATTTCATGTTCATTTAAAAACAGTTCAGCAAGGTAATAGGCATCAGAACTATTAAGGTTTAAAAGTTCCAGTTCTATTTTTTCCAGATCGGGCCTTGGCAAATTCAGTGCTGCAATTTTTTTATCGAATTTTAATAACTCCTCAAAAGAGGTTTCGGGCGTGAAAAGTTTTTTGTACAGGTATTGTTTCCCTGGTTTTGAATTTGTACGGTCAATAAAGTTGAAAATATTATTGAGGTCAAGGTCTTCGGCCATTGCGGCGGTTACTTTGGCCGGATTATCAACAGCGTTCAGGTAGGCAGCTATTAATTTAAAATTACGCCTGGCATTCACCGGGCGGCCCCATTTATTTCTTATTCTTTCTAAATTTTTACTAATTGTCCGGCGCTTATCATAATAATTATAAATATAAAACAAAATAAGGATGGAACCTAAAACTACAACCGTAAATATCCAATAAAACATAGTATAAAAGTAACAGACCGTGTAAAAATAAAACCCCGGAAACCTACCGTAAATCTATTAAACGTTTACGTATAACCAATAGTGATAGATACAAAAAAAAGTAAAATAAATATGGCTTTTTTACAATCCGTGATTTGATGCGTCTTCGGCCATGTCAATGATCACTGAATCTAACCGGTCCAGTTCAAGGTTGATAAATTGCAGAATCTTACTGTCGGCAGGGTCTTCATTTAACAGCGCAGCCAGGGCTTTTAAATTTGCAACAGGGCTGCGAATAAGGTGCGACTGTTTCCAGGCCATATCTTTTATGCTTCCAATATGGTCCTGGATAAGGTGATAGGCAGCTTTTAAGCTCTCTTCAGCTTTTTTTCTTTCAGTTATTTCTGATACGGCTATCAGCAAACCAAATATTTCATGTTTATCATTCGTTATCGGGAATATTTTTATAAAATACCATAATTCCGAACCATCCGGCTGCGGGTAGTTTATTTCGTACCCTATATGCTTCCCTTTTAATACCGCATCAACATTTCTTGCAAATGGCAAAAGCCTTTCTTCCGGCAGGAAATCAGTAAATTTTTCCCTTTTTGCAGGCGTGTGATTGTATTGTGCTTTTATGAATTCCACAGCCATCTGGTTAAAGGCAATTATCCTGAGTTTTTTATCAAGCAAAACGTAAGACGTGTCGGTAGTGTCCATAATCGCTTTCAGATTAGCCTGCGTTTTCTGGAGCGATTCTTCGGCCTTAAGTTTTTCGGTAACATCATTTGTAAAGGCCAGCCTTACCTGTTTGCCTTCAAATACAATGTCCCTGGCAATTATCTGAACAAACATCATTGTTCCGTCCTTTTTATAATGCCTTATGATACGGTCCCCGGTTAAATCATTGGCATTTTTGTCCCATTCCTCCAGCTGTAACCCGAAATCTTCAACTGGCCTGAACCCGGTAACATCCATCTTCAAAAGCTCGTCTTTTGTATAACCATAAAGTTTGGCGGCTGCGTCGTTAACCGCGATAACAGACAAGCTGTCCTTTGCTACCATCCACATCGGCAACGGGTTACTTTCAAAAAGTGATTTATACTTATGCTCAGATGACCTTAACTCCTCTTCCGCTTTCAGGCGCGATGTTATATCAATAGCTATTCCTATCAGACATTCCTGATTTTCGTATATAAGCGGTGTTATGGTGATTAAAAAAGGTACCTTGCCGCCCTGTTTGGTTACCACCCTGGCTTCTACAGTTGCGCTGCCCTCAATATACATTTTTTTAACAGCATCCTGTATCATTCCCCTGTCTTCTTCGGCTAACTGTTTTCTTGAGTCTAATTTTTTTATTTCTTCTGCTGTATAGCCGGTTATTTTTTCAAAATTTTTGTTCCAGCGCAAAAACTCACCCTTCGCGTTACGCAAATAAAATACCTCAGGCAAACTGTTTATAATGGTCTCCGATAGCGTTTTCTCCCTTAAAATAAGCTCCTCAGCCTTTTTGCGTTCAGTAATGTCTAACATCGTTCCTATAATTGACGCTTCCCCGTCAATGATAACCCTGCTGCCGTAAAACTCAATAAAGTTATGCGTTCCGTCTTTTTTCTTCCCTTTTACTTCATAATGTGCATTGTCAGCCTCCCCCTTGTAACGGGCAAGGATTTTCTTCTTCACCATTGATTGGTCATCTTTGCTTATAATCATATCAATAGCGCTTTCACCGGTATTGATCAACTCCTTTGGCTCGTATCCAAAAATTTCAGCAAAACGAGGGTTTACGTAGGTAAATCGTTCTTTTTGACTGATGTAAACCCCTACCATTGATTTTTCAGCCAGTGTCCTGAACTTTATTTCAGCTTCCATAAGCCCCGCTTCCATTCGTTTTCTGTCGGTAACATCACGGGTAACTGTTATAATGGCCCCAAGGTCAGGGTCAGATAGCTTATTGCACAGCATGGACTCGATCCAGATATAATTTCCGTTTTTGTGCTGTATCCTGTAAGTAATGTTTACTGATTTACCCGGATTCGATAAAACTACCTCATGTACTTTTTTTATCAATTCTAAATCTTCCGGATGGGTCAGTTTAAAATAGTTTCGGTTTATTTCTTCATCGGTCCAGCCATTTATAGCCTGCATTGAAGGGCTGCGGTAAATAATATTGCCCTCAATATCATTTAATTTTATGGCTACAAAATCGCTTTCGACGATTGCCCTGAACCTTGCATTAATTTTTTTGCGTTCAGTAATATCCTCAACCTGGCTTACCAGGTACTGCGGCCTGCCGTTATTATCTTTTACCGTCGCCATATTGACGCTTGCCCAAACAATCGTCCCGTTTTTACGCACGTACCGTTTCTCCACGCGTGAGGGTTCGCTTTCGCTTGCAATGGATTTTTCTTTTGTTTTAACACTTTCTTCAAGGTCAGCAGGATAGGTAATATCCATAAAAGTCATCGAAAGGAGCTCATGTTCCGAATAACCGAGCATCCCGCACAAACTTTTATTTACTTTCAGCCATTTACCCTCCAGTGAAACCAAAGCCATACCTATTGCCGAAAATTCAAAGGCAGTTCTGAACCTGGATTCGCTTTCTTTAAATTTTTCCAACAAATCCAGTAACTCAGCCGAACGTCCTGCCACCCTTTCCTCAAGCTCTTCATTCATCACCGTTATTTCTTCTTCGGCTTCATATCTTTTTAAGTCTATTCTGTTCAAATGGCTGGCTGTGTACCATATAAGCAGTAAACTCACAAATATGAAACAAACGGCAAGGAACGAAACGCCGACCGCTGACGAAAGTATTTTGTTTCGCTCGGATTGTATTCTTAAAGCCCCGAAAACGAGGACCATTAAAACCATCAGGACAAAAAGCCGCCTTGCCATTTTATTGCCTACAAGCTGGCCCGTAAATAAATTGGTTATGCCAAGCGAGGGGCGCAGCAGGGTTGCTATGATCGATATCAGAAAAAGCAAGACGGCTGAGTGAATAGCCATTGAGCTTACGAAAGTAAGTTTATAAAATAATGACAGCCCGTATAAGTAACCAATTATTGCGACAGAAGAAATTGCAGTAACGAGGTGCAGAAAATATTGGGATAAGATATTGACTAATTGGTTTTTGATACTAAAGCCTACAAGGGCCAAGCCACAAAGTGCAAAACAACATGATACATTGATTGCCATACGCCCGGGGAAGGGATATTTTTCGGCGATTGATAACTTGTCGGCAACAAACAATTGGTCGATGCCCGAATTAAAATGGAATATATCCTGCGATAAGGATAATGCGCTGAAAACGGTCAGGGTTATTGATAAAACAAGGAAAATTAACTTATTGTATTTATTGCTTTCAACCTGCGTTGTAATTAAAGCTGCTCCAAGCAAAACAAAACACAGGGCAGTGTTAAACCTCATGGAAACATAATGCGGATAGATGGTTTCAAGCCCCGGTAAACTAAACAGCCAGCCAATAATTACCACTATGCCGGTAACAATACCAAGCAGGCCGGTTATGGTAATTGTTTTGTTTTTTTGAAGGCTGTACATTATGCCTGTTTATACTGAAAATTTTAAAAGAATGTTTTAATGATTGTAGTATAATCAATCCTCCCTGATAAAGTTATAACAAAAAAACGTTAAAAATACATCAGAAATATATTAATAATAAGTGGCTTTAAATTAACTTTTTCCGCCTAAAAAACTGTGCAGGGCCTGCTGGGTAAATTCCGAAAGTACCAGTTCACCGCTAAGGGCGGCACGGTGGTTTAGCAGTTCGTCCCAGTCTTCAGTACCCTCCCATAAAATTTGCTTCAGACCGGTAAGCGCTTCGGGATGGTACGAGGCAAGTTTGCCGGTCAGTACGTCCAATGCGGTATCCAATGTTTCAATATCAGGATAAACTTCGTTATACAGGCCTTTGTCTTTTGCCCATTGCGCTGTTTGAAAATCAACTGCCCTGATGGTGAGTTGGGAAAAGGCAGGCAATCCCACTTTTCGGATCACCGCCGGCGATATCACAAACGGGCCGATCCCTATGGCCAGTTCACTAAGTTTTATTGATGCTGCTTCGGTTGCCAGGCAATAATCGGCTGCGGCAGCCAGGCCGGCACCGCCGCCAACCGCCTTTCCCTGTACACGGGCAATGATAATTTTCGGCGATTTACGGCAGGCGTTGATCACCCTCGCAAAACCCGAAAAAAATACGGCCCCTGCCTGTTTATCTTTTATTTGCAACAGTTCATCAAAACTTGCCCCTGCGCAAAAGGTACGGTCACCCCCGCTTTTTAGCACAATAACCCTTGTTCGGGCATCATTGCCTGCCTGTATTATCTTATCTGTAAGTTCATCCAGCAAGGCGGCAGGCAATGAATTTTGCGCAGGATGGTAAAAGCTGATGGTTGCCACACCGTTTGGGCTTACAGAGAGGGAAACGTTTCCGTTGTCGGTTGCAGACATGTTTTTGTATTTTAGGATAGATTAACTATTGGCAATTATCTAAACATTACAAACTTAGTTTAAAACGCGGTAAAGGTGCTAACTCCTGCCATTGCAATTTGAAATTAATTACAAAAACGCCATCTTTAACCAGGTAAACCGAACTGAAGCAACTCAATACTTAGGTATTGAAATTGCGCTTGCCTCAAAGAAATAGAAAAGCCCATGCGAATTTATGAAAAGCATTACCATCCCTATTAATAAAAAAACGCCGGCCTGAATAACCAAACCGGTGTAAATATGCCAACAAGGCTATACAGGGTTAAAATTTATAGGTTACCCCTGCGCCGAATATCTGTTTAGCCTGCAACAATGAATGGTATGATGTTATGCCGTTTGTTACTACAGCTTCTTTAGCATTTGGGTCCGAAACCAGCTCTACACCCGCGTTAACAGTTACGATCTTGCTTACTTTCATAAAAATATTCGCCGTATAATCCATGTAAATATTTTGCGGCTGCGAAAGGTAGTTTGTATAGAGTTTCAAAATGTTCTCAAAAGCAATATTTTTTGCCAGGTTTATTTTATAATAGGCATCCAGCGAAGCGCCAAATTCAAAAAGGGATTTGTTGCCACGTGTTACGCCAAAAGCGCCCGCATTTGAAAGGGAATCGTTGCTTACAAATGTAATGCGTCCCGCAAAGGGAGAGATATTTACCCTGAAATTATCCGATTGCTTATAGGCAAAACCGGGGCCGAACGTAAGATACGCCGGCGCAAACAAAGCCGAAACCAGGGTGCCCTGGTTGGCGCTGTTATAAGAGTAACCGTTTGTCAGCTGGGTTTGAAAGTTGGCATAAAAAGTATAAAGCCAATATTTTGCGGCTTTATAGCCCAATAAGCTGTTTAAAATAATGCGGTCATCATTCTTGCGCCATCCCAGGCCTGTCTGATCGCTTAAGCCGTAACCAAATATTACTTTGTTATCCCAGCTCCAGTTTGCTTTTTTATAATCAAAATCATAATCCAGAACCAGGTTGGCTGCAAAGGAATTTACCCCGCCGGCTGCCCAGTTTGAAAATGAACTCTGACTGATCAAAAAAGTGTTCTGACCGTGAATTTTCCATGTAGTATCTTTATGGGTGCTGTCGCTGATTGTCGTCGTCGCCGGGAAGCCTGCAAGGCTCATGCATAAAAACAAAAGGAACAAGGGTAAGTTTTTTTTCATAAGGGTTACGTTTAATAATTTATCCGGGCGCAAATCTACAATTTGTCGTAAAAAGAAACAAAAAAGCATTTCAGAAGGTATTAAAGGGCTGTATGACGGGAAAAACCAGATTCTTTACTTGTCGATATTTAAGATGAAACTTATTTTGCGCAACCTTTTTGGTTTTTTTATTTTAATCCAATTGAACAATCATACCGTGAAAACACGGTATGATTACCGTTTTTTCACGGTATGATTGCTGAAATTATTCCCCTACTTTTATAACGTTAACCTTTAAGCACAAAGATTAACAGCCATTGTAATGGTTCATTTATTAATGCGTGGTATTTTTAAAATGCTATTGCTTTTAAATTAACCTGGAAGTATAATAGTTAATCAATAAATATTTAAAACCCAATACTAAACTCTATGTCACAAAATTTATTTTTCAGCAAGGAAAGCGAGGTGACGCCGGCAAACCTTGGCGACGCCATCCAGCAGGCTATCGAAATTGAGATCGCCACTATTCCGGTTTACCTGTACACCTATTATTCTATTAACCGTTCTCCGGATCAGGATGCCATCAGCGGTTCCCTGGTAAAGGAGCTGGTAAAAAGCGGAATGAGCAATAGGGATGCCTGCGCGCTGGCGCTGGAATTGTCTGCCGAAGTGATGGTTTACGCGAACAAGGCAGGCGCGCTGATCATGAGCGTGGTTATTGAAGAGATGCTGCACATGGCATTGTCGTCAAACCTGAAACAGGCGCTTGCCGGCTTACCTGAATTGGTTGGCAAGTCGCCATCGGTTTGGCCTGCCTTTCTTCCGGGCCATGAGCCGGAGTTCCCTATCAACCGGGCAGGGCTTTCTCTTGACCAGTTGATAACTTTCCTTAAAATAGAAAGCCCCGACCCGCTGCCCGACCCCAGGTTGTTGCGGGCCCCGATCCCTTACAAAACAATCGGGCAATTTTACGACATGATAAAAGCCTGCATTGAAACCAACGAACTGTCATATAATACCCACTCGCCTCAATTGTTGCCCGGCAAAGGTTATTATGCCCAAAACAATATTGATACCGTTTATTACGATAAAGAGCACAAGCCGCATTTTACCAACGCACCTGATAGCGGCGACCTTTTATATGTTTTTGACCGCGATTCGGCGGTACATGCCATTAACTGCATTGTTGAACAGGGAGAAGGTAACAAGAATGTACCGGGATTAAATCCCGGCGGATCGGTAAATTGCGGGGTAATTGTTCCCGGCGATTTTGATGACCCTTCAAAAAAAGAATTTTCTCATTTTGAAAAATTTGTACAGATCTATTGTCAGTACAAATCATTGTCCGAAAAGTTCAACAGCCTTAGTATCGGCACCATCGATATCAACGATTACTTTGTTGTTAATGTACCTGTCAATCCCAAAACTGCTGACTACCCGGCTAACATAGCGCCGGTTTCTGATTTCCTGAACGGGGTTTATACCTATCTGTTTGTGATGGTTGAAAATTGCTATAAGCAATCGGGAAACACCCAGTTTGAGATATTCATGTTTGGCGTTCATAAATCCATGATCTTTATCCTTAATTCTGTTTGCGGGGATATAATGAAGCTATCCTACACGGCTCCCGATGGAAAGGTTTACGCTGTAGCGCCAACTTTTGAAGATTATCCTTTTGGATTGGTATCGAGCCCGAAATCGCAACTGACCGACCTTTATAATGCGGCTGTAGCGGTATATCCAACCATCAGCTATCTTGGTCAGCGGGTACAGGATCTTCCTGATGTACCGCTGCAATGTGAAGGTAAATTTTAAGAACATAAACAGAACAGATCATCATTAAAAAAATCAGCTTATTATGGCTACTATAAATTATAACCCGAATTTATCACTTTGCGGCGGCATTCCGCCCGCACCTTCCGCAGCCGGCGGCGCCGCTGCGCCAGCAACAGTTACCCCATCAGTTGAACTTCATGTTTGCATGGGTTTAAATGCCTGTAAAGGGCACGACCGGAACGGGACAAATAATTGCGCGGGCACCGGCTATTGCGCTACCGCCACGCGCCATAACTGCCAGACATTGAACGACTGTCACGGACAGGGCGGCTGCGGCCTTTATGGCGATGCAGAGCAGCAAATGCTTCCCGGCGCCAATGAATGCTCCTGGCAGGGCAGCTGCGCAGTGCCTATTCAGGCCGAGCGCTTCAGCACTTTGGGCGAAAATGCAGGGAAAAGTGTTTGGCTGCAGGCACGCAAACTTTTTGAAGAACGCATGCTCAAGGCAAAAAGAACCGTTGGCGATGCGCCTTTTGAATGCGGACCGCCGCAAAACTGGCTGGTTTCTGTTTTGGGTTCGTACGACTCCTGCGGCAACAGCGGGAATAAGAGCTGTTCTTTCGGGTTCAATAACCCCGCGGACAATGCAAAGGAACTTTGCGAGGGAAAAGAGGAGTGACGGAGGAGGTTGATTAAGTTGATTGGGTGAGCAGTTGGTTATTTATAAATACTATAATCACGTAACATTTTCAACTTAATCAACCTAATCCAACTTAATCAACTCAAAACTAATCAAACATGGCTGAACAAAGGGACGCATATCAGAACGTTATTAAAAACCTGCCAAACCCGGGGCTGGGATTGGGTTTAAGGAGTAAACACTTTAACCATATCCTTGAACATAACCCTGCGGTGGACTGGTTTGAGGTGATCTCGGAAAACTTTATGGATTCGGGCGGCAGGCCCCGCCATGTTTTAAGGCAAATTGCAGAGCGATACCCTGTGGTGATGCACGGTGTGTCGCTTTCTATAGGCAGCACCGATCCGCTGAATATGGATTATCTCCGAAAGTTAAAAGCGCTGGCCGAAGAAGTAAAACCCCTGTGGATCAGCGATCATTTATGCTGGACCGGCGTAAACAGCCTTAATACGCACGACCTGTTGCCTGTGGCGCTGAATGATGAATCGTTAAAGCATATATGTGACCGTATTAATCAGGTTCAGGATTTTTTGGGACGCCCGGTGGTTTTTGAAAATCCAAGTACCTATCTCACTTTTAAACAATCCACCATTCCCGAATATGCGTTTTTGCGGTATATGACCGAAGAAACCGGCTGCGGCCTGCTGCTTGATGTTAACAATGTTTATGTTTCGGGCTTTAATAATGATTTTGACCCCGTACACTACATCCATCAGTTGCCGCACGACCGTATTGTACAGATGCATATTGCCGGGCATCAGCATTGCGGGAACTATATTATCGACACCCACGACAGAAACGTGGTACAGGATGTGTGGAAACTGTTCACCCTTGCCTGGCAGCTTACCGGCGGCGTAGCTACCCTGCTTGAATGGGACAGCAATATCCCCGATTTTGACGCCTACCATGCCGAACTGTTAAAAGCGAAGCAGTTTATGAACAACATGGCCGGCTTTAACAGCATTGCTGAAAAACAGGAATTTAACGACGCAGCAGTACCCAACCCGGTAGATTTTTTGGTGAATGATATTATGGTTAGTTGATTAATCTAAAATAAAGCTTTCATATTTCGGTAAAATAACTTATTTATAAAGAAATCATGGTGATTTTTTTAACACAGAGCACTAAGACACGAAGAACACGGAGAAATAAGGTAAAGTCCTTGGAAAAATAAAATATTGAATCCAGTCCCAGTGCCTCATCTCCGATTGTCATCCTGATCCGCCAATGGGCGGAGAAGGATCTTGAAGCGACAGGTCGGCTACATGCATGGCGTAGAAGATGCTTCTCCGCCTATTGGCGGATCAGCATGACAGAATCTTTTTGTTGAAATTTAATTGAATGGTTAGTTATATAGAAGAAAATTAAGATTGCCGGTATTTCAGGCTGCTTTGCCGAGGCCGCCAGGGAACGGAATGTTTTAAAGAAACGATAAGGATGGAGACAAACAGCTTCTCGCTGACACAATTACAAAACTGGATACAGGACATACTGGTACAGCAGGCCCCTATCCCGAATGAGCTTGTTGAGGTAAATCAATTGGTAAATTCTTCAGAGCGGCTGAGCGCCATCCGGCATTTGGATATTTACAGGCACAGTTATATTGCCAGGTTAAGGGCCTGCATGCAAAACCAGTTCAGCGCGCTGGCTTATGCTTTGGGGAATGAACTTTTTCAGTCTTTCGCCGATCAATACCTCGACGCCAACCCATCAGGAAGTTATACCTTAAATACCATTGGCGAAAAATTTACTGCATTTCTTAAGCAAACCCGGCCCGATGCAAATGAGGAGCAAAAAGAAACCTGGCCCGATTTTATGATTGAGCTTGCCGGTTTTGAATATGCCCTTTCCGAAATATTTGATGAACCGGCAACTGAAAACAATACTATCCCGGCAGCTGATACGCCCAACGAATTATTGAAACTGGCCCCGGTTTTCCACCTTTTCCATCACCAGTTTCCAATTTGCACCTATTATCTCGACTTTAGTCAGGCTAAAGCGCCAGAACTACCCTTCCCCGAAGAAAGCTTTTGCGCTGTTACCCGCCGCGATTATAAACTCGGCCTTTTTACCATAAGGGGTGCACAATACTATTTTTTATTAAACATGCAGCAAGGTAAATCCGTTGCAGAAGCAAAAGATGAACTGATTAAAACCTTCAATTTTGACAGGGTAGAATTGGATAGGGTTTGGATAGAGTGGAGGAGGAATTTTACTGCATCGGGTTTTTTGTGTGTTTGAAAAGCTCCAGCCAGATTTACGAAGTTTTAAAAACTTCGTAAATCTTAATCCCACATCACCTCAAAACCGTGTAAAACATCCCCACCGCTGCCGCCCCCATAGCAACAAACGTTACCCAGAGTATGGTTTTGGATAGCCATTTGCTTTTAAATTCGCCCATTATTTTTTCATCTGAAGAAATTTTAAGGATCAGAAGGATCAGCGGGACTGCAGCCACGCCATTTAAAACAGCCGCATAAACCAAAGCTTTTACCGGATCGACACCAATAAAATTGAGGAGCAGGCCTATAATTGTTGCTGCAATAATAATGACATAAAAACCGCGCGCTTTGTTAAACTTTAAATTCAAACTCGCTTTCCAGTTTAACGCCTCAGACATTGAATAGGCTGCCGAGCCGGATAGCACCGGGACCGCCAACAGGCCAAGGCTGATAACGCCAAAAGAAAATATAAGCTTTGCCAGGTATCCGGCATGTGGAAAGCTGTGTACCAGCGGCTCCAGCGCCCGTGCGGCATCGGCAGCGGTATTGATATTGGTTACCCCGCTATTATGCAAAACGGTGGCGGCAACAACAATAATACTCCAGGTGGCAAACTCCGAGAAGATCATACCGAAAGTATTATCTGTACGCATCCTGTGTACGCTCATCCAGCTGATCAACGGCTTGCCCGCTGTCAACAGGTTTTTTTCCTGGTCTTCCTCCACCTCCTGCGATGATTCCCAGAAAAACATATAGGGCGAAATGGTGGTGCCCAAAACTCCTGTTATGATAAAAAAGAAAGCAAATGATAATTCAAAATGGGGCACAACGGTAGCCTTCAAAACCGTGCCCCAGGGTTGTTTTACAATAAACAGCGTTATAGGATAGGCCATCAGCGTTACAGCCAGCCATTTCAAAATTTTTGAATAAACCTTGTAGCTGGTAAAAACTTCGAGCAATAATATAATGGTTGTGGATATTACTGTTAATAAAATAAACGGCGCCGGTACAAGTAATTGGGCGGCAGCGGCCATAGCGCCCAGGTCGGCGCCGATGTTTATGGTATTGGCAATAACAACCAGCCCTACTGCACCTAACAATACCGTGCGGCTGTAATGCTCTTTTACTATGGTGGTGATACCTTTACCGGTTACCAGGCCAATCCTTGCACAGGCTTCCTGAACGGCGGTCATTAACGGCAGCATCCAGAGGGCCGTCCATAACTGCCCGTAGCCGAACTGCGCGCCTGTTTGCGAATAAGTGGCTATGCCTGACGGATCGTCATCCGCCGCGCCCGTAACCAGGCCAGGCCCGAGTACACGCCAGAAACCTTTTATTTTAGCGCCAAGCCTGGTGCTGAATTTCATATAATATCTGTTTGGTTGAAGATAAACAGTTTATATCATTGAATTGTTAGTATAACCGGATATTATTATTCAACTTTTTTCGTATTCACCGGATTAACCTCATGCCACGCCTCTGTAGGCCGTTCAGCAGGATAACCATGTTTTGCCCGGTAAGTTTTTCTGTCGGCAGTAAAATCCCACCAGTTTTTATTGCTGCCCGGATGATTGGCATAGTATATCGCCAGCCGAAACTGGTCTTCAACACAGGGATCGGTCCAAAAGCCTTGTTTACGTTCCAGTTCATTAAACAAGCCCGGCCCGTCTTTATCGACGAGGTCGTTTATGGTGTAGATACCTAACGAGATCAGGTCGCGGGCAAATTTTGGACCGATAGAGGGGATGGACTGGAAAGCTATCAAAGCAAAAATTTCATTGGCCTTCTGTTCATCGGTTTTCAATAAAACCATTATTTCATCCGCCGAAAATTCGCCAAGCCTGCTTATTTTAAGGCGATTTTTCTTCAGTTGCTCTTTTTCTGCCTGTGACAGATCCAGTTTAAATGTTTTCATGGTATAAATTAGATATGCCGTTACACTTACCTTTAGATTAGTGTAAAATAACGGCCTGATGTTTCGGTAAAAATAAATATTTATAAAGCATTGTTGGTTTTTTTAACACAGAGGGTGCTAAGAAGGCACGAAGAACACGGAGAAATAATAAAAATTGAGAATTATAAAACTTAGCGAACTCCGTGTCTTCTTTGCATCTCCGTGTTAAAACTTTTTAATGTTTAATTATATATGCGAATCAAGGGTTAAAATATGTTGATAACTTTATTGGATAAAAGATTGATAATGAGTGGTTTACTTGTGGATAAATTTGGTTAAAGCCCTGAAAATCAGTATCTTAAAGGTGATTTTCCCATCAAACTTTAAGAATG
>JBIOHE010000088.1:0-14414 GCA_044448725.1 Sphingobacteriales bacterium
ATACCCACTCCTGCTTGCTGTGAAAAGCATGTTCGCCTGCAAAAATATTAGGACATGGCAATCCCATAAACGAAAGCCGGGAGCCATCTGTGCCGCCCCTGATGCTGCAAAGCTTCGCGTTTAAACCTGTACGTTTCATGGCCTCCATAGCGTACTCAACAATATGCGGATGTTTATCCAATATTTGTTTCATATTGCGGTACTGGGGTTTTACCTGTAAATGAAAGGATGACCCAGGGAACTTCTTTAGTACTTCCACCGCTGTTTTACGGATAGTATTAGCATGGTCTGTCAATTTATCTTCATTAAAATCGCGGATGATAAAGTCGATACCGGCAGTTTCAACATGGCCTTCGATAGCAACCGGATGTACAAAACCTTCCATCCCTTCAGTGCCTTCGGGGGATAAACCGGCCGGGAGCGCAGCAATAATTTGCCCGGCAATCCTTATGGCGCTTTCCATCTTTCCTTTGGCAAAGCCGGGGTGTGCACTCACTCCTTTAATGATCAGCTTTGCGCCGGCGGCCGAAAAAGTTTCATTTTCCATATTCCCCGCGCTCTCGCCATCCATTGTATAACCGGCATAAGCGCCAAGCTTTTGAATATCTACATTATCAACCCCCCGTCCAATTTCCTCATCAGGGGTAAATAGAATCCTGATTTTTCCGTGTTTTATTTCAGGCTGGTTGATCAGCTGGTAGCAGGCATCCATAATTTCGGCGACGCCCGCTTTATTATCAGCGCCTAATAAAGTTGTGCCGCTCGCTGTGATAATGTCGTTCCCGATTTGATTTTTCAAATCAGGGTGTTCTTTTAATTTGATTATTTGCGAAGGGTCTGCGGGTAAAACGATATCATCGCCCTGGTAATTTTTGTGAAGAATGGGTATAACACCGGCGCCGCTGCAATCCGGTGCAGTATCTAAATGTGAGCAAAAGCAAATGACAGGAATGTTTTCTTTCACGGAATTTGCCGGAATTGTTGCATAAACGTAGCCGTATTCGTCAATATCGACATCGGCAACGCCCATTGCCTGCAATTCGCTCACCAAAATATTACCCAGGTCCTTTTGTTTTTCGGTTGAAGGAACGGAGCCTGATGCGGGATCAGACTGGGTATCAATAGTTACATATTTTAAAAAACGTTCTGTAACTGTAAAGCGGGGTTCTGAATTGAAAATCATATAGGTATTATATCGGTAAATTTTCTATTTTTGAGGGAGTCCAAAAATTGTAAATATTGATCAACATTTAGCATTTGAAAAAATATATTTTATTTTTTATTGTCACATTTGCGGCAATCATCGCAAAAGCACAAAGCGGTTATAACTACCAGGAATTTGGCATCGGACTCGGTACCAGTTATGAACGCGGTTATACCAACATTACTACGCAGTATAACCACGAGGCATTTAACTTTAATCTTATTTATAATTATAACCCTTATTTGCCGGTTGAGGCCGAAATTCAGGTAGGGACCTTATCAGGCGGAGGGCTTGGACCCGGCAACGTGATTGTGCCAAAACTTGATCCTTACGGACGTAAATATACTAATAATTACAAGGCGATAATATTGCATGCTGATTATCAGCTTGGCGGTGGCATTGATTATTCAAACAACTGGTTTTTGCAAATTGTAAAAGATGCTTACGTAGGCCTTGGTGTAGGACTTGTATCAAACAATATATCTCCTAATGATATACAACGCTACAGTGTTGATGCTCCGCCGTACCCGCAGCCGGGTTATTATAAATTCCCTGGGGTTAATAACAGTGTGGACTTTATGATCCCTTTAAGGGTTGGCTATGAGTTTAAGATATATGATGATTATAACGAGCCAAGCTGGGCCGTTGATATTGGCTATATACATACATTTGCATTTGGTGAGGGCCTTGACGGGTATAACGACCCTCCCTCGAAATTTAAGAACAATGCCATTGACCAATACCGGCAAGTCGCTATAACGGTTAAGTGGTACTTTGGTAATGTAACTTCCTATAACAAGCTCATTAGGGAATTCAGGTAGAAAATTGAATATAGAAGAACTTCGCGAATATTGCCTTCAAAAGCCCGGCGTTACCGAGGGTTTACCTTTTGGTGAGGATACACTTGTTTTTAAAGTAGCTGAGAAGTTGTTTTTACTGACAAGTATCTCTCAGGGAGATCGTTTTAACGTAAAATGCGAGCCTGAACTGGCTGTTGAACTGCGTGAGCGGTTTACAGAAGTGCAGCCGGGCTACCACATGAACAAAAAGCTATGGAACACGGTTTACATAGACGGCGCTTTAACTAAAAAGCAGTTGCTTGAAATGATAGACCATTCCTACGATCAGGTTTTTAAAGGCCTGCCAAAAAAGACGCAGCAGGAGATAAGCTCAATTGACGACGAGCCAAAGTAAATATTCCATAAATAGCGCCCGGACCTACCCGGCATTTTCTATAACAAACCTGAAAACCCGCAGATAACCGGTTTTGTAATTTCATCCGGTTTGCTATTTTTACAGACCATTTGTATAGGATAACCTGAAAAAATTATTTAGACTATGATAACTATTAAAAACTACCCTGAGTTTGAATCGTATTTAGGTAAAGAATTGGGCGTATCAGGCTGGCACACTATTACCCAGCAACAGATTAATCAGTTTGCAGAAGCTACAATTGATCACCAGTGGATACACACCGACCCGGAAAGGGCTCAAAATGAAAGCCCGTTTAAAGCGACTATAGCCCATGGTTATTTAACAGTATCCATGCTGCCTTATTTCTGGCACCAGATAGCCGACGTTCAAAACCTGAAAATGGAGATCAATTACGGTATTGAAAATATAAGGTTTGCGCAGGCTGTAGTTGTTGATAGCCAGGTAAGGCTAAGGGCCAAACTCGTTGCCATCGTTA
Organism: Sphingobacteriales bacterium; assembly: GCA_044448725.1. Classification (GTDB taxonomy): domain Bacteria; phylum Bacteroidota; class Bacteroidia; order Sphingobacteriales; family Sphingobacteriaceae; genus Mucilaginibacter. The sequence goes on from JBIOHE010000088.1 coordinate 2,895, forward strand.
ATTTAAGAGGTGTTACCAAAGCCACTATTGGGGTTGAGATGGAAATTGACGGACAAAAAAAACCAGCCTACACGGGTGAGGTTATTTTTCTGTATCATTTTATCGATTAGGTTGTCGGCATCATTATATTCTCATTGATATTTAACCCGGGCTTTATCTAAGATAACTGATAACCCGGGTTATGGCCTATTTGTCAATCTTTTCGGCTGATCCAATCGGGTCAGCGTACCATTTTTCTCCGAAAAACCGATGGCAAAACTACCCTTTCGCCCTGTACAGATTTTCAATTATGCGCTTGTCATTATTCCGCGTTAAGGTAATCCTATAACCTTTTGCAGCTTTTCTGCGTATTAACGTCTGCTTCAGGGTTTAGTAAAACAGCCCGGTACAAGCAAACCGGTAAATTATTATTTTTTTCAGCAAATTTTAAATCCGGCATAATTGAGTAAATAATTTGGTTTTGATTATCAGGCCGGCCGCGAAAAAAGATCGGTTTTCTCCGGTAATTAAACATCAAACAGTAAACTAATTTGACAACAAATGAAAAAATACTTACTTGTAGTTTTGGTTTTAATGGCAATTGCAGACATGGGGTGTAAAGATAACGCTTATGCTCCGGGTGCGCCGGCGCCTGCTAACAGTTATTTTCCGGCAACATTAGGTTCTACATGGAGGTACCGCGACTCAATATACGGGGAGAAGACCGATATTGCACCCATTTACGGTGTGTTTAATGATACAATAAGTTTTACCATCACTGGCGGAACCAGCGACTTAAACGGCCTTAAATGTTATGACGCCAACGTGTTTTCACGACATTACGGTGCCGGTACTGCCTATTTCTATAATAATAGCCATATATTTGGATTAGTTACACAGTCAGCTCCTTATGGCTTAACTTTTTTACAGCTACTTACCGACACGGCTAAAGTTGGCTACAACTGGACCACCAGCCCGGTTTGCGGGTCATACACTCAATCCGTGTTCCAAAGCACCCAGGTACGGACAGTCAATACGATTCTGGAAAGAAACATAACCAAAGTGGTTGGCGGTAAAACGTTCACAAATGTTATCCATACCTCGGTCAATTTTCAGGCCAAGAACGATTTGACCGGGTTTCATAATATTGCTTATTATGATTTTTATATGGCGCAAGGGGTTGGGCTGATAGAGAAAGACGCCTATATCTATGGCAATTTGAACGAGACCGAAACCATTGTTGATTATAATATCAAAAATTAACCCCCCCAAAATCAAAATAAAACTGACGCAACTTGCAAAGGCTTATGATGTGGACGAAATAATAGCTGTTACCATTACCGAAGATTTTGCGGGCATGCTGCAATCATACAGATTACTGGCAAAAGCTTTTGACTTGAAACAAACAGCCGATTGCCTGTGACGTGTCATCTTCGTTGGTTTTATATCTGATAAATTATTTTAATTGTATCTTTGACCAAATTATAAACAGTTCCCATTATTTTTCATAGCATATCCACGTGATTATTTTAATATTCTTTCTTGCACATTGGTTCCTTTCTTTATTCTTTCAAACATTTTATCTGCACCGTTACGCTTCCCATAAAATGTATAGCACCAATAAATTTACCGAACGTATGTTTCACCTGCTGACATTCGTTTGCCAGGGATCTTCATTTTTAAACCCGCGCGCTTATGCTATTATGCACCGGGAACACCATGCTTACAGCGATACAGCAAAAGACCCCCATTCACCATATTTTTTCAGGGACGTGTTTCAAATGATGTGGCGTACCGCCATAAGCTACAAGCTGTATGAAAAACGGCTGAAAGAACCTGAAGCGCAATTTAAAGGCAATTACCCCGAATGGCGCTTGCTTGATTACTGGGGATCGACTTATACATCCAGGTTATTGTTTGGCTGCATGTATGTTGCTTTTTATGTGATTTTTGCAACCCATTGGTGGCTATTTTTACTGCTGCCGGTTCATTTTTTGATGGGGCCCATTCATGGCGCTATTGTTAACTGGTGCGGCCATAAATATGGCTATGCCAATTTTAATAATGGCGATAAATCAAAAAATACAACCCCGTTTGATTTTTTTATGCTCGGCGAATTATTTCAGAATAACCACCATAAATATCCCAACAGCGCCAACTTTGCTGTAAAATGGTTTGAGTTTGACCCGGTTTACCCGGTTATGAAATTTCTGCACTTTATCCGTTTGATAAAGTTGAGGGAAGCGTATTTGTAGGCTCAAAGCAAAAAGCCTAAAGCAAAAAGCTTTGGTCTTTCTGCTTTAAGCTTTAACCTTAAATTCCGAAATATTTAATTGTTCATCGCAAAAACTATATTCATGTTCCTGGTTGGAGCAGATGATGGTAAGACGGTTTTGGGCGAATTGCTGCACCAGGCTCAGGTACCAGTCCACGCCCTGACCGTCTAAGTTAGAGGTGGGTTCATCAAGCATCAGCATTGGCGTATCCGAACAAAAGGCCAGGGCCAGCTTAAGCCTTTGTTTCATTCCTGATGAAAAGTATTTTATAAGTTTGTTTTTGCTGCCCGGCATAGAGAGCAGATCAATCAGCCCTTCTTTATCAATTCCGCTTTTAAAAGTTTTGAACTTAAAATGAAAATCGACCATTTCACTCAAAGTAAATTCCTCTATCAATTCAAGATATGGCGCTGCAAGGCTGAGGTGTTTATAAACCGTATCAATTTCGACCGGTTTACCTTCAAAAAAATAGTCGATTTTACCGGTTGAAGGTGACAGGCTGCCGTTTAAAACCTGTAATAATGTAGATTTTCCTGATCCGTTCGGCCCAAGTATGGCGTAAATTTTACCGCTTTGAAAAGTATAGTCTATCCCGCGGAAAATCCAGTCACGATTAAAACGTCGGCCAATGTTTTCGAGAGAGATTTTCATGTCAGTTTTCAGTAGGCAGTTTTTAGTTGGCAGTAGGACGAAGTTTGCGAGTTGCAAACTGCCTGCTGCACACTTATCTTAAGAATTCCCAAATCCTTTCATAATACCCCTTTGCGAGTTCTGCACAAAATTGATGATCTCGTCCCTTTCAACAGTTGGGTTAAATTCAGCTTCGATGATATCAAGGGCTTTGGTAATATTATATTTTTTAAGGAAAATGATCCGGTAAATTTCCTGTATTTCGTTGATGGTTGCCGCTGTAAACCCTCTGCGGCGTAAGCCAACAGAATTAATACCAATGTAAGATAGAGGTTCGCGCCCCGCTTTTGTAAAGGGAGGGACATCCTTGCGCACCAGTGAGCCGCCTGAAATCATACAATGTGCACCGATCTCAACAAACTGGTGTACAGCTGATGTGCCGCCGATAAACGCATAATCGTAAACATTGATATGCCCTGCAAGCTGTACTGAGTTTGCGATGATCACGTTGTCGCCGATAACACAATCATGAGCGACGTGGACATAAGCCATCAACAGGCAATTACTGCCTATGGTAGTCGTATTTTTGTCAAGGGCTGTGCCGCGGTTAAGGGTAACACATTCGCGGATGATGGTATTGTCGCCAACAGTAACGGTGCTTTGTTCGCCCCTGTATTTCAAATCCTGCGGCGGGGCCGAAATTACAGCTCCCGGAAAAATACGGCAATTTTTCCCGATACGGGCGCCGTCCATAATGGTGCTGTTTGATCCTATCCAGGTACCTTCTCCCACTTCCACATCTTTGTGAATGGTAACAAAGGGTTCAATTACCACGTTATCGGCTATTTTAGCCTGCGGGTGTATGTATGCTAAGGGTTGGATCATGCTTCGTCAGTTTTTTGTTTTTTTACAATCTGTGCCATCAGTTCAGCTTCAACAACAATTCGTTCGCCAACCATACCAACACCTTTCATCTGGGCAATGCCCCGGCGGATAGGTGCAAGCAGGCTGCAATGGAATATCAACGTATCTCCGGGCACTACAGGCGCTTTAAACCTGGCATTTTCGATTTTAAGGAACAGGGTAATATAATTTTCAGGATCGGGTACCGTGTTTAATACAAGTATGCCGCCGGTTTGCGCCATTGCTTCAATTTGTAAAACCCCCGGGAACAAAGGTGTGCCCGGAAAATGGCCCATAAAGAGATCCTCGTTCATGGTTACGTTTTTAAGCCCGACTACATGACTTTTTGTAAGTTCAAGTATTTTATCAATCATTAAAAACGGCTGCCTGTGCGGCAATATGTTCATAATCTGAACTGTATCATAAACCGGTTTGGCATTCGGGTCGTAAACTTTCATGTGTTTACGGCTTCTTTCCTTTTTTATCAGGTTTTTTATTTTTTTCGCGAAAGCAACATTAGCCGCGTGACCTGGCCTTGCCGCCATGATATGCCCTCTTAAAGGAACGCCCACCAGTGCAAGGTCGCCTATCATATCCAACAGTTTATGCCGGGCAGGTTCGTTTTGGTGCCGAAGTTCAATATTATTTAGTATGCCCTGTGGCGCTACTTTTATATCCTTGCGGTTAAATATTTTTGCCAGGTGAGCTAATTCTTCATCATCAACATCTTTATCCACCACAACTATTGCATTATTCAAATCCCCGCCTTTTATCAGGTCGTGTTTTAACAGCATTTCAAGTTCATGCAAAAAGCAAAAAGTGCGGCATGAGGCTATTTCTTTATTAAACTCTGATATGGTTGAAATGCTTGCGTGCTGGCTGCCCAAAACCTGTGAGTTGTAATCAACCATACAGGTAAAACGGTAGTCGTCAAGCGGCATGGCCACCATTTCTACTTTACGGTCGGGCTCCGAGTAATGAATATTATAAGGAATGTGGTAGTATTCGCGGTCAGCATCCTGTTCAAGAAATCCAACCTCTTTAATGGCATCAACAAATTGTATCGAGCTGCCATCCATTATTGGTGTTTCGGGCCCGTCAAGGTCAATTAAAATATTATCCAGCTCCAGGCCAACCAGCGCGGCAAGCACATGTTCTATCGTGCTTACGCTGGCGCCATTTTGTGAAATAGTAGTTCCGCGCGAGGTATCGGTAACATTATCAACATCGGCGTCAATTACCGGCGAACCCTCGATGTCAATCCGCCTGAACTTATACCCATGGTTATCTGGGGCCGGATTAAAAGTCATGGTAACTTTTTCACCGGTATGCAAGCCGGTGCCCGAAACTGTAACCGGCGCCTTAATTGTTTTTTGTTTTACATTCATCTTTTAACAATGTTCATTGGTTCAATAGTTCATCGGTTCATTAGTGCATAGTTCATCAATAGCCGCACGATAAGACTAATGAACTATTGAACAAGTGAACTAATGAACCTTTCTCAATTCCGTAATTATTTTTTCAAGTTCGTTAATTCTTTTTTCCAGTTCCGGCAGGCGGTTTATTACTACCTGTGAACGCATATTATCCGAATAGCCTACTGCCGGCGCGCCTGCCCATTTTTTTCCTTCGGCAACTATAGTCCGGCTTATCCCTGATTTTGCCTGTATCTGCGAGCCTTTGGCAATGCTGATATGTCCGACAATGCCTGCCTGCCCGCCGATGATACAATTTTCGCCGATTTTTGCGCTGCCGGAAATGCCGGTTTGGGCCGCTACTACCGTGTTTGCGCCAATTTCAACATTATGGGCTACCTGGATAAGGTTATCTAACTTAACACCTTTACGTATAATCGTTGAACCTAAAGTCGCCCTGTCAACTGTGGTATTGGCGCCAATCTCTACATCATCTTCAATAATAACATTGCCGATCTGGCTGATCTTGGTATAAGTGCCATTAACTGTGGGGGCAAAACCAAAGCCATCGCCCCCAATGATGGTACCGGAATGGATAATAACGTTATTGCCTATCACACAATCGAAATACACTTTTACTCCGGGAAACAACGTAACATTATCGCCAATTATTACATCGTCAGCAATATAGCAATGGGGATATATTTTGGTATTATTTCCTAATTTCACATTGGGCCCGATATAGGCGAACGCCCCCACATACACATTTTGCCCGGTTTGCGCCGAAGGGTGAATAAAACTGGGCTGTTCAATACCGGTTTTATTTAATTTTAACGTATTGTATTTTTCGAGTAATAGCGAAAACGCGCTGTAAGCATTATCCACCCGGATCAGGGTAGCTTTTGACGGCGAGGTAAGCGCCTGGTCATTATTAATGATGACTACCGAAGCATCAGTAGTATAAAGGTATTGCTCGTATTTGGGATTCGCCAGGAATGAAAGCGAGCCATTTTTGGCTTCTTCAATCTTAGCCAGCTGATTTACCGCCGCTAAGGGGTCACCTTCAACTGTTCCATTAAGCAGCAAACCTAATTCTTGGGCGGTAAATTGCATCCGGCAAATTTAATTTTAAATATTTAAGTGGCAAAATTAGTTCATTAGGTTGATTAAGTGAGTGGTTGACTAAGTTAAAGAAAATTACATAACCAAATCAACCACTCACTTAATCAACTCAATCAAGCTTTTATCATAACAAAGAATGTATTTTTTTACGGTTTTTGCTAATGCTTCCAAATTTGAATTGTCGCTGGCGGCCGTAATATCTTTTATTGTACCGTCTTTCATCAATATCCGGATATTTCCGTCGCCGGGTTTATAGGCATTATTCCGGATAACGTCGTCAAAAACAAAATAGGACGCTTCGTATTCAGTAATGCCATATTTTTTGATGGCAAGCTCAGTTAGTTCAGCAATAAATTGTTTGTCGGGCGCTTCATTGGTAATTTCAACTTTATAAAGCACACGGTGAACTAAATCGTTGCATAACTTTGATAAAACAAAATCACTATCACTGGCCCAAACTTTTACAGCAGCCATAATGTCTGTATCATCGAGTGTGGCAAACGTTTCCAGGTGATGGCCTTCATTCATAAAAGCATCACGGCTGATAGGTTTTTTCAGAAAATGGCTCAATGCCGGAGTCGTAAAAACGGGTTCCCCCTGCAAGGCAAGTTCGCGGCTGCGTTTAAGTATTTTTGCCAGCAGTTGTTCGGCCGAAATTACCGTTTTATGCAGGTAAACCTGCCAGTACATCAGCCGGCGGGCAATCAAAAACTTCTCAACAGAGTATATGCCCTTTACCTCAACCACAATCTGGTCGTCTTTCACATTGAGCATTTTTATGATACGGTCGGAACTGATTACCCCCTCGGACACCCCGGTAAAGAAGCTGTCGCGGTTCAGGTAGTCCATCCTGTCCATATCCAGCTGGCTCGACACCAGCTGATGCAGGAACTCCCGGTGATACGTGGCATTAAAAATGCTGATAGCCATGGTTAACCTGCCATCGAACTCGTCATTCAGTCTGCTCATCAGCATAGACGATATGTCTTCGTGGGATATACCTTCCACGATGATCTCTTCCAGGGCATGTGAAAAAGGGCCGTGACCAACATCGTGCAATAGTATGGCAATAATAACCGCTTCTTCCTCTTCGTGGCTAATCTCGTGGCCTTTATTTCGCAGCGTTTCAATGGCCATACCCATCAGGTACATGGCACCGAGAGCGTGATGAAAGCGGGTATGCAGGGCACCCGGATAAACCAGGTGGGTCATGCCTAATTGTTTAATATATCGCAGGCGCTGAAAATAAGGATGTTCAATAAGGTCGAATACCAGCTCGGTAGGAACGCTGATAAAGCCGTAAACTGGGTCGTTAATTATTTTCTTTTTGTTCAAAGTCTTTATAATTGTGCAAAAATGTCAAATAAAGATTACACCGCATCGTATATTTGTTAATTTATGTTAATCTGCTTAATAAAAACGTAACAAAACCCGTGCTTTGGGGTTTATGTTAGAGATTAGAGGTTGGAGATCAGTGGTTGGTTGGGTAAAATTAAACGCAGCACTTTCTTTCTAATCTCTACCCTCTAATCTCTGACCACTAATTAATAAACTATATACTATGCAAGATACAACCATATTGTGGGCTGATGATGAAATAGACCTTTTAAAACCACATGTGCTTTTTTTAACCGAAAAGGGCTACAAAGTTACTACGGTAACCAATGGCAATGATGCCGTGGATGCATTTAAAGGCGGGCATTTCGACCTTGTGTTTTTAGATGAAAATATGCCGGGCTTAACAGGGCTCGAAACCCTGTCGCAAATAAAAAACATCAATAATGATGTACCTATTGTTCTGATCACGAAGAACGAAGAGGAATATTTGATGGAGGATGCCATAGGGGCAAAAATTGATGATTACCTGATAAAACCCGTCAATCCAAAACAAATACAGCTGACTATAAAAAAGTTCACTGAAAATAAGCGCCTGGTTACCGAAAAAACAACCATGGCCTACCAGCAGGATTTCAGGAACCTGGGGATGACCCTCAATGATAATTTAAATTATCAGGAATGGGTTGATGTTTATAAAAAACTGATTTATTGGGAACTGGAACTACAGCAGCTGGAAGATGCCGGGATGCACGAGATATTAACCATGCAAAAATCAGAGGCCAACGTACAGTTCTGCAAGTTTATTGAAAGGAATTACGTTAACTGGATGAAGGACCCTGAATCGGGCCCGATTGTTTCTCCGCAGCTGTTTAAAAAGAAGGTTTTTCCACGGCTCGACGGCAAAGGCCCTTTGTTTTTTATTTTAATTGATAACCTCAGGTACGATCAGTTTAAGATAATTAATTCCCTTATAACAGAATATTTCAGGCTGGAAGAAGAGGATGCTTATTATAGTATTTTACCTACCGCCACCCAATATGCCCGGAATGCCATTTTCTCGGGGCTGATGCCTTTAGACATGGAAAAGCGCTACCCCGATATGTGGCAGAACGATGAAGATGAAGGCGGCAAGAATTTATTTGAAGGGCAGTTTATCACCGACCAGATAAAACGTACGCAGCGGAGGGAGATAAAACACTCGTACCATAAAATTTTAAACATTGACGAAGGCCGTGCGCTTAACGAATCAGTAAACAACCTGATGGGCAACGAACTGAATGTGGTGGTTTATAATTTTGTTGATATGCTTTCGCACGCCCGTACAGATATGCAGATGATACGCGAACTGGCCAGCGACGACGCCGCGTACCGATCATTAACATTATCGTGGTTTGAACATTCGCCTTTGTTTGACCTGCTGAAGTTTTTGGCCCAGAAACAGGTAAGGGTGATTATAACAACCGATCATGGCACCATAAGGGTAAAAAATCCGAGTAAAATTGTGGGCGACAGGAATACCAATACCAACCTGCGCTACAAACAGGGTAAAAATCTGAACTTTAACCCCAAAGAAGTTTTTCATATCCGCAACCCGCATGACGCCATGCTGCCAAAGCTGCACGTGAGTTCGAGTTTTGTATTTGCCAAGGAAGACAGCTATTTTGTTTATCCCAATAACTATAACCACTTTGTTAACTTTTATAATGAGACCTTTCAGCACGGGGGCATATCGCTCGAAGAAATGCTGATACCGATTGCGGTTTACGGGCCGAAGTAATTGGGAATTATTTAGTATTTTTGAATATTAAAAAGACTATTTTAGTGTTTTCGGTTAAAGGATTATGGTAGGAGCAAAAATCAATATACAAGTTAACTTTCAGCAGATAATGGATGCTGTAAAGCAACTTAGTCCAAAAGAAAAATTACAGTTGAATGAGTTGATTTGGGAAGATGATGTGGACATCCCTATAGAAACTCAAAAAGTGGTATTGAATAGAATAAAATATGCAAGAGAACATCCGGAAACTATGCTGGATTGGGATGAGGCGTCAAAGAAACTCATGCCTTAAATGGAATCCTATAAGGTTTTAGTTGGATCTATTGCTCTTTTGGACATTCAGGAGATAACTAATTATTACAATAAATGCCTGCCCAAATTAGGGTCCCGTTTCCAAAAACTTGTCAAACAACAAATAGGTACATTGAAAAACAATGCAGAATTGTATAGTATAAGGTATGGGGAAGTGCATTGCATGTACGTCAGGAAATTTCCTTATTTAGTGCATTTTACTATTGATAGTAAAAATCGGATAGTTGAAGTATTCGCTGTAATACATACAAGCCGAAGCCCAGATATTTGGGAAGAAAGAAATAAACTACTTTAAATAATGCAGTTGTTTCCATCATCCGTATCCCAACTCCCGGTAATCGCCTCTGAAATCATAAAATTTTCAGCTAACTCCCGCATCTTCCTTTTTTACGGCGATATGGGTGCAGGCAAAACCACGCTGATCAAAGCCTTATGCGAATGTTTGGGGACTACTGACCCTGTTACAAGCCCCACATTTTCTATTGTAAATGAGTATATCGGCAGGGGTCATAAAATTTATCACTTTGATTTTTACCGCCTGAAAAACCAAACCGAGGCTTTGGATATGGGCTGCGAAGAATATTTTTATTCGGGTGCCTACTGTTTTATTGAGTGGCCCGAAAAAATCCCGGATCTGCTGCCCGAACATTACATTGCCATTAAAATCAACATCACAGGGGAAAATTCGCGGCAGATAATTATTGAAAAAGATTTAATTTAAACCTGATTCTTTTTTCATATCTTCATCATCCAGAAAATAATACAGAATGAGTTCAGGGAAATACAGTGGGTTTTCGGACATTGCCAAACAAGCTATGATGCAGCCCCAGGAATCGATGCTGGAGGTGCAAAACAAAAAACACAAACTATACATCGGTATTCCAAAAGAAATATCTTTCCAGGAGAACAGGATACCCTTAACGCCCCTGTCGGTAGCCTTGCTGATTAACAACGGGCACGACGTGATGCTGGAAAGCAATGCCGGCAGGGCCGCCAACTTTCTGGATAAAGATTACAGCGAACAGGGGGCGCAAATTGTTTACGATACAAAAAGAGTGTATGAGGCGGATATTATCATAAAGATAGCGCCGCCAACGCTGGCCGAAATTGAATTGATGAAACCCGGGCAGATACTGATATCAGCATTGCAGTTATCAACCTTTAAGGCCGAAAGCCTGCAGGCCTTGCTCAATAAAAAAATAACCGCACTTTGTTTTGAGCACCTGCGCGATGAAGGCGGTTCGTTAAGTGTGGTAAGGGCCATGAGTGAAATTGTTGGGGCAACCTCTATTTTAATTGCAGCGGAATACCTGAGCAATATTTTTGAAGGAAAAGGCTTAATGCTTGGCGGGATAACAGGTGTGCCGCCAACGGAAATTGTAATATTAGGCGCCGGTACTGTGGGCGAATATGCAGCCCGCACCGCCATATCGCTGGGTGCCGAAGTAAAGGTTTTTGATCCCTCGATTTATAAACTGCGGCGCTTGCAAAATAACATCGGCAGCCGGGTATTTACTTCAGTTGTTCAGCCTATTGTTCTGGAAAAAGCAATCACTACCTGTGATGTGGCCATCGGCGCCATGCGTGCCGAAGACGGTCGCAGTCCCTGCATTGTATCTGAAAATACTGTTAGCCGGATGAAGCCAAACTCGGTAATTATTGACGTAAGTATTGACCAGGGCGGCTGTTTTGAAACATCGGAAGTAACCAACCATACCCACCCCGTTTTCAGGAAATATGATGTAATACATTATTGTGTGCCTAATAT
>JBIOHE010000089.1:0-14335 GCA_044448725.1 Sphingobacteriales bacterium
ATTCAGTAAACATGATTACGGTTATTGATAACGGTTTCCATAAACAGCTCAGCAGTTCGTTTCCCTTAAAATCAATTTCCCGGCCAAATGACATACAATTTTTCCCCGAAGGCGGTCAGCTGATTAATGGTGTACGCACAAAAATAGCTTTCAAAGCGTTAAAGCCGGATGGCCTTGGTATTGATTTAAAAGGTACTGTCACCGATAACAATAATAATACCGTAGCCGAATTTTCGTCATCGCATCTTGGAATGGGCTTTTTTTTGTTAACACCCGAAGCAGGTAAAACCTACACAGCAAAAGTGACATTCGCCGACGGTACAACAGCCAGCCCGGATTTTCCCAAAGTATTGAATGACGGGATAGATTTAAGTCTTGAAAACAGCGACCCCGATGTTTTGAATATTAAACTCCAGTGCGATTCTTCATTCCTTAAAGACTATCAGGGTAAAACCTTTTTCATCCTGGCTAAATCAAGCGGCGTAATATGTTATGCTGCCAAAACATCCCTGCAAAATCAGGCATATAACGCATCGATACCCAAAAGTAAGTTTCCTACGGGCATCGTTCAGGTTACGCTGTTTATGTATGATGGTGAGCCCGTGAGTGAACGTATCGCCTTTATTCAGCATAATGATCAGCTAAACCTGGCCATTGCAGGCGACCAGCCTGCATATACCACCAGGCAAAAAGTTAAATTAAATATTTCAGCCAAAGCTATTGATCAGCCGGTTGCAGGGAATTTTTCTGTAGCTGTTATTGACGAATCAAAGGTCCCGGTTGATGAAAACGCCGAAACAACAATATTAAGCAACCTGCTGTTAACATCGGATATTACCGGTTATATTGAAAAACCCAATTATTATTTCAATCATCCAAACGAAAAGACCCGGCAGGACCTTGATATACTTTTACAGACACAGGGTTACAGGCGTTTTTCGTATAGTGGAATCTTAAACAACAAGTACCCTGCTATTAATTTCTGGGCTGAAAGCGGCATTGAAATAACCGGCACGTTAAGGGCATCTAATGGAATCCCGACCAATGGGGGTAACTTAAGTTTGACGATCCCCGATAAAAGCTTTTCTACGCATACCGTTACGAACTCAGACGGACGTTTTAAATTTTCAGACCTCGTATTTTTAGATTCGGCAAAAGTTAAGATAAGCGCCCGCGATAATGCACACGCCAGCGATCTTGTGATTACTATTGATAATGAACCGGCTCAAAGTATCTCCGCAAATTTTAACACGCCCGATGAGATCATGAATATTGACAGTACGCTGGGTCCCTATATAAAAAACAGCAAGCTACAGGCCAGCAATACACATGTGCTGAAAGAAGTGGTAATTAAAGATACCAGAATAGTAAAAAAGGTAAGCCACAGAGACTATGGCAGTTTGGCAAGTTTGAGCCAGGAAGCCGACCACACTATCCGGCCGGATCAGCTGCAGGGATGTCCGAATCTTTTGGAATGCGTGAAAGCGCTTGCTATGGGGATGACTTTTGACAATGAAAATTTTTATATTACAAGGAATTTCAATGCCGGGAAAAGAACACCCGTAGCTATTTTTTTAAACGGATCTCCTGTGGACGTCAATACTTTCAATACAGTGAACACCGCAGAAGTAGAATCTGTTGAAATATTTTTAAAAGATGAATTGGGGCTTATCAACAGTGCTTATGGCACTGACGGCGCTATTGTAATAAATATGAGGAAAGCGCCTGAAGGGAAAAAAATAAGCTTTCAGGAATTGAAGGACTTAATCCCTCAAAGAAATGAAGTAACCTTTAACCCAAAAGGCTATGCGCCGGTAAGAACATTTTATATACCAAGGTATTACGGCCCAAGAAGCACCCAGCCAGCCCAAAACGACACACGCAGCACTATTTATTGGAACCCAAATGTAACAACCGACAAAACCGGCGCGGCGTCGGTGGAGTATTTTAATGCAGACGGCCACGGCACTTACCGCGTTACCATTGAAGGTATAGATGGCGCCGGCAATATCGGCCGGCAGGTTTACAGGTATGTAGTGAAGTGATGGTTGATTGGTTGATTGGGTTGATTGAGTTGGTTAAGTGAGTTGTTGTTGAAGGGTTGCACCTTTGTAAACGTTATAATATAGTTCCGTCAAATTTTTAATATTTTCTTTTAAACATAAACTAACTTATTCAACCCAATCAACCCAATCAACCAATGACTGCTAAACTAACCCCATTCCATGTTGCTGTACCTGCTTATGACCTGGAAGCGTCCCGGAAGTTTTACAGGGAGGTTTTGGGTTGCAGTGAAGGCAGGAGTTCTGATATCTGGACAGACTTTAACCTTTACGGCCATCAGTTTGTTATCCATTTAAAACCCCGGCCTGCCAGAGAAGTTAAACTACACCATAACCCGGTTGACGGTCATGATGTACCGGTGCCGCATTATGGTGTAGTATTGGAATGGGATGAATGGCACAAACTGGAACAAAGGTTACGTGAGCACCATGTAAAATTTGTAATTGAACCTTATATCCGCTTTAAAGGCCTGCCGGGTGAGCAAGCGACCATGTTTTTCCTTGACCCCTCCGGCAATGCCCTCGAATTTAAATCATTTAAAGATTTGGGGCAACTGTTTGCGGTATGAGTTATTCTTATTGTTTGATTAAATCGTTTGCTAACTCCTGTTTTAAACAATTATACTTTCTTATTCAACGTTATTTTTTCTTTCTAAATTCATCTAATCTGGCTACATCATACCGGTCTTTCTCGCGATGCGTCAGAATTTTCATGCTTCTTAAGAAATCATAATCCACTACATTTAATATTAGGTTGTTGCCAATATCATATTTGATCATTGTTTTTTCCGCTTCATCAAAATTGATATTGGGGTGAACAAAGGTAAGACAGTCTATTGTAAATGGCATTTCCCCAATGCTGCATTTAAAAAAAGTTGTAAAATCCAGGTCTTTATAATCTGAAACTTCTTCTTCTGTATAACCTAAATCAAGCAAGACGCCATAAAAAAGATCACGGTTTTCGTTAGTTGGTGCAAGCCAAATATCCATATCCTGCGTATTACGGCTAACGCCATGAAAATTTACAGCAATCCCTCCAATCAGCATATATCTTACTTGCCGGTGTTGCGCAGCTGTAAGAAATTCTAAAAAAAATGGATCTGAAATATCAAATTGCATCGTGTGAATGATATATTTTAAATATCTTCCCTTTTGGATATGATTGCTTATTAAAGTTAACCATGTCGCGTAGTTTAAAATAGTATCTTAAACGTTCGCCGTAAGAAAGGCCGGCGAAAAACCGCCTGCGCTCTTCTTCATCTTCTTCCCAGGTAGTGTTAAATTTAATGCGCTTCATTCTTACATGATTTAGTAGTAAAGTAATACGTTACTTCGCCACAAATATTATTTTTTTTTAGACCTCTTCAACCTCCTTAACAGGCCTCCCGTTCTTAAACGCTTTCCTCGGCGTTAAACCCAGCAGGTCAAACATGGCCATGTCGGTATCAAAAGAAGGATTTGGCGTAGTCAATAATTTTTCTCCCGCAAAAATTGAATTTGCACCGGCCATAAAACAAAATGCCTGTTCAACCAATGTCATTTCGGTGCGGCCCGCCGATAGGCGGACTACCGTTTTCGGCATAATAATACGGGTGGTGGCAATCATACGTACCATATCCCATATAGAAACCCGTGGCTGATCTTCAAGCGGCGTCCCTTTTACTGGCACCAAAGCGTTAATTGGCACCGATTCGGGATGCTTGGGTAAAGTTGACAATGTTTTAAGCATCGAAATCCGGTCTTCAACTGTTTCGCCAAGGCCGATAATGCCGCCGCTGCAAACGGTTATTTTCGCTTTGCGTACATGTTCCAGCGTTTTTAAGCGGTCATCGTAAGTGCGGGTGGTAATAATACGTTTATAATCTTCTTCGGATGTGTCCAGGTTATGGTTATAGGCATACAGGCCGGCATCCGCCAGTCGTTGTGCCTGGTGTTCGGTAAGCATTCCCAGGGTGCAGCAAACCTCCATATCCAGTTCGTTAACCGCCTTCACCAAATCTATCACTTTGTCAAAATCGCGGTTATCACGTACTTCACGCCATGCTGCGCCCATACACAGTCGTGATGCACCGCCGGCTTTCGCTCTTTTTGCCGCCCCGATCACTGCTTCCTTAGGCATAATAGCATGCACTTCAACGCCGGTATCATACCTTGCAGCCTGGGGGCAATAGGCGCAATCCTCGGTGCAACCTCCGGTTTTAATGGATATTAAGGAACTTATCTGAACTTCAGAATAATCTTTGTTTTCGCGGTGTATAGTGGCAGCTTCATAAACAAGGTCTAACAAGGGCCTGTGATATATTTCAGCTATTTCTTCTTTTGTCCAGTTGTATCTTACTTCGGTCATTTTATAGTGTAAAGTGTATTTGAAAATTTATGCAAATAATTAAAAAAAATCTCAATGTTTCAGTATAATCTTACTCGCAAACCATAACGGCAGGAAAAATCCCGCACAGTCTGTAAAAGTAGTGATGATGATAGATGAGGCTACTGCAGGGTCTATCCCTACCCTTTTCAAAATTAAGGGAATTGAAGCGCCTGTTAAACCTGCAACAATCAGGTTGCCGGTCATCGCCAAAAATAAAACAAGGCCCAGCATGGGGTCAGCATCGTAAAATAAAGCCACAGCAAAAACGATCAGCCCGTTAGCCGCGCCGTTTAACATACCTACCAAAAATTCTTTTATTACTGTGTTATAGGATTGCCGGTCGGAAAGGTCACTTAAAGAAATACGCCTCACTGTAACGGCCAGGGCCTGGGTGGCGGCATTCCCGCCCATACCTGCAATCACCGTCATATAAGCTGCAATAATTGGAATATGCTGCACAGTAGAATCGTAATGACGGATAACAGAAGCCGCTAAATATGCAGTTCCAAGGTTAATAACCAGCCAGGGCAAACGACTTTTGACCGCATCCCTCCAGCTGCCGCTCAGTTCCTCGTCCTCCGATACACCCGATATTTTCAAAATATCTTCGGTATTCTCCTGTTCCATTACGTCGATAATATCATCAACGGTAATCCTGCCAAGCAGCCTCATATTATCATCAACAACAGGAATAGTCGTTAAATTATATTGGGAGATTAAACCGGCAACGTCTTCCTGATCAAGATCCGCTTTAACGTAAACAAAATCGGTATTCACCAAATCCCTGATATGCGCATCGGCTTTTGATTTTAATATGGATTTAATTGATAAAATTCCAAGTAAAATATCCGCGTCATCCACCACATAAATGGTATAAAACTCCTCCATCTCTTCCGACTGGCGGATGATCTCATCCAGGGCATCTTTTTTATCAAGGTTAATATTCACCTTGATGATCTCGGAATTCATTAACCCGCCTGCGGTATCTTCGGCATATTTTAACAGAGCACGGATGCTGTTGGCATCGTCCTGGTCAATATCTTCTAATATTTCCTTCTGTTCATCTTCATCAAGCTGGGAAATAATATCAGTGGCGTCATCATAGTCGAGCTCTTCAACTATTTCCGATCGTTTTTCGGGATGAAGGTTGATAAGCAGTTCTCCGGGACGATGTTCTTCGTCCATTTCGGAGATTACCTCTGATGCAACATCAGTCGGAAGGATATTGATGATCCTTTCCTTTGCTTCAAGGGGAAGTTTTTCAAATAATAATGCAATTTCAGAAGCATGATATTCTTTCAGAACAGCCTCTAATCCAGCATCATCACCTGCGAGAGCTGCTTCAATGCGGAGTAAATCGGATTTATCTATTTCAAAGGATTGCATACCCGACTAAAATACGTATTTTGAATTTGAAAATCTTCAAATTATAAAATCATAAATTGTTTTCATCTTCAATTTAAAAACCTACTTTTGCCCAAAATACAAAGTACGGTTTTAAGCTTTGTAAAATAGAAATAATTAAAATGGACGCAGGCCCGAGTTATAGTTATCAGCATGATCTTAAATATGCCAACCTGGATAACAGGAAAGGCAAACAGATTTGTTTGGTACAAACATGCCATCTTCTGCTTTGCACTTCCAGCAGCTAAAACAAAAATAGCTGACAAGCTGACTCTTGCTACAAATTCCGGCAGAATTTCCCCTTTCAAACAGAACCAGGTTCAACACTTTTTTTATCATTTACATTGTGCCATCAGCGGTCCGGGCTGAATGTATTGTTAATAAACCCGGACACTACAATAAATAACTTTAACTTAACATAGGTTCCGGTTAATGCATTTATTATTGCATGTTAAAAATTGTGGTGGTTAATCAGGTTTCAAATTCGTTTTCATTCATCTATGCTGCCTGACCGGAAGGCGCTGTTTTATAATTATACAGGGAGGATTTAAAAATGCCATCTACAATAAAAGAAAAAATAAAAAAATACAGTTTCATACAGCGGAGCAACGGACACAGCCCGCAGGAATTTGATACTGCTTCAATTACCAGGCTTAAAAATATAGCCGTTTGCAGCAGCGCCAAATCACTCGCTTTTTTGGAAACCAAAATTAACGGCTTGTCAGACGATGAAGTGGATGAGCGTATAGACACATTCGGGTTGAACGAAGTAGCTCACGAAAGAGCGCCAAAATGGTACGTTCAATTTTTCCAGGCATTTTTAAACCCGTTTATCGCTGTTTTGTTTGTTTTAGCCATAGTATCACTTGTTACCGACGTAATCATCCACGCACCCGGCGACAGGGATTATACCACAGTATTGGTAATCAGCACCATGGTTATACTAAGCGTTATGCTCCGCTTTATTCAGGAGTTTAGAAGCAACCAGGCGGCCGAAAAGCTAAAGTCGATGGTAAAAACCACCGCTACCGTTATCCGTGATGAAGAGAAGAGCGAAATTGATATTAAAAAACTGGTGCCAGGGGATATCATCCAGCTTTCGGCAGGCGATATGATACCTGCGGATGTGCGCATCCTGCAGTCAAAAGACTTGTTTGTAAGCCAGTCAATGCTGACCGGCGAAGCCCTGCCCGTTGAAAAGGTATGGAACGCGGTTCCCGATGCCGCCAAACAATCACCTCTGGAGTTGAATAATATCTGCTTTATGGGCACCAATGTGGTAAGCGGTACAGCAATGGCCGCCGTGGTGAACACCGGTGAAGAAACCTATTTTGGGTCGCTTTCAAAATCACTTGTCGGTAAACGTGCCGAGACAAGCTTCGACAAGGGCGTAAACAGTGTAAGCTGGCTGCTGATCCGCTTCATGCTGGTAATGGTGCCATTGGTTTTTTTAATTAACGGCCTTACCAAGCACGACTGGCTGGAGGCATTTTTATTTGGCCTTTCCATCGCCGTTGGGCTCACCCCCGAAATGCTGCCAATGATTGTTACTGCAAACCTGGCAAAAGGTGCGGTAAATATGTCGAAACGCAAGGTGGTGGTAAAGCGTTTGAATGCGATTCAGAATATTGGGGCGATGGATGTTTTATGCACCGATAAAACAGGCACGCTTACCATGGATAAAATTGTTCTGGAGCGCCATTTGAATGTTTATGGCCTGGAAGATAACGAGGTAATGAAATGGGCGTATTTGAATAGTTTTCACCAAACAGGGCTGAAGAACTTATTGGATGTTGCCGTATTAGAGCACGTGGATATACATGCGTGTTTGAAAGAAGGTGAAACATACAAAAAAATAGATGAGATCCCTTTTGATTTTCAGCGCCGGCGGATGTCTGTTATCCTGGAAGGAAAAAACAACAAACACCTGCTCATCTGTAAAGGGGCTGTTGAAGAAGTACTGGATCTGTGCAGTCACGCGTTTGACCCCGGTGAGGATGATAGTTTGCAGATAGAAAAAGATGATGTTATCCCGATGGATGATAAAATGCGGGAAATTGTACTGAAAAAATCCAGGGAATTGAACAAAGAAGGGCTGAGGGTACTGCTCGTTGCCGTGAAAGAGTACGATGAAAGGCCATTAACCTACAGTAAAGCCGATGAATGTGATATGATCCTTACGGGCTTTATTGGCTTTTTGGACCCTGCAAAACCGTCTGCAAGCCTGGCGATAGACGCCCTGCATAAGTTAGGTGTGAGCATAAAAGTACTCACCGGCGACAATGAGGTAGTAACAAAAAAAATATGCCGGGACGTTGGTATCCCATACACAAATATTTTGCTGGGCCGCGACCTGGAAGGCATGACAGACGAAGAGCTCAGCAACCAGATCGAAAATGTAAGCATTCTTGCCAAATTAAGTCCGGTTCAAAAATCAAGGGTGGTAAAGGTTTTACAGGCAAAAGGGCACACCGTTGGCTTTATGGGCGACGGCATAAATGACGCCGCTGCACTGCGCGATGCGGATGTTGGAATTTCGGTAGATACCGCAGTGGATATTGCTAAAGAAAGCGCCGATATTATATTACTTGAAAAGGACCTGATGGTATTGCGCAAAGGCGTTATTTATGGCCGAAGGACCTTTGGTAACATCATCAAATACATTAAAATGACTGCCAGCAGTAATTTTGGCAATATGTTCAGTATGCTCGGTGCAAGCGCCCTGCTCCCATTTCTGCCTATGCTGCCAATACAAATCCTGATCAATAATTTATTGTACGATATATCGCAAATTTCGATACCCTGGGATAAAATGGACGAGGACTATATTGAAAAGCCCCGCAGGTGGGATGCCGGCGGTATCGGTAAATTTATGATCTTCATAGGCCCGATAAGCTCCATTTTTGATTATGCCACTTTTGCCGTGCTGTGGTTCGTATTTAAAGCAAGTTCGCCGGCGCACCAGGGCTTTTTTCAAACCGGCTGGTTTATCGAAAGTTTGCTTTCACAAACATTAATTGTGCACATGATCCGCACCCGTAAAATTCCATTTATACAAAGCTGGGCTACAGCACCGGTAGTAGCATTAACGTCAGCTATAATGGCTATCGCCATATTCCTGCCGTTTTCGCCTTTGGCAGCAGCATTCAAATTAGAGCCAATGCCATTTATGTTTTTCTTATGGCTGTTAGCAATTTTGGTTGCGTATTGTTTTTTAACTCAGTTCATCAAAAACTGGTTTATTAGCAAGTTCCAGCAATGGCTGTAAAGTCCGTAGTCAGAAGCCCAAAGTCTTAAGTTAAAGAGATGAAAATTTCATTTGATTTAAGACTTTGGACTTTCGTCCCCGCAGGGTCTCTCGCAGAGGACCCTGCGTTCCGGCGGCATTGTCCAGCGCAGGGTCCCCGTTGGGAGACCCTGCGGAGACAGGAAAGAGCGAAGCTAAAGTCTCCCCAACCGGGGGAGATTTAGAGGGGGCTTTAAATAGCATTGCCCGAAGCCCCTGGGCGTCTCTACATGCTGTAATCATATTTGACTACAACCGTCAACTTATTGAGCTTTGCCATTGTTTGGTTTACCTGCTTTTTCCTGATAGAAACCTGAATACTGCAATTGTTATCAAATACCTGGCTGAAGATACTAAGGTTTTCGTCTTTAATGATCTTCATTACGTCATTCATTTGCAGATATTCGAACCCGATGGTATAAATATCATTTACTGTTTTTTCAATAATTTTAGCCTGGTTCAGCGCATCTTCAGTGGCCGATTTATAGGCGTTGATGAGCCCCGGCACACCCAATAAAGTGCCGCCAAAATAACGTACCACAACAACGGCTACGTTTGTAAGGTCACGGGAAAGCAAGGTATTTAATATCGGTCTGCCCGCGGTCCCTGATGGTTCCCCGTCATCATTTATACGGAAAACGGAACGGTCAATGCCTAACCTCAAAGCCCAGCAGTGATGGTTCGCCTTTGGATGCGCCGATTTAAGGGGAGGAAGCAGATTCTTTAGTTCATTTTCTGAATTTATCGGGTAGGCAAAGGCCAGAAACTTACTGCCGCGGTCCCGGAAAAGGCCTTCGGCGGGTTTTTCAATAGTTCGGTAAGTATCTTCAAAAAGCATTTTAATAATCAGGATTTCGCGATGACGATAATTGCAATAATAGCAATAACTAAGCCCGCCTTATTCAGCAGGCTCAACTTTTCTTTAAAAATAATCAATCCGGTGAAAGCGCCTGCAACAATCACGCCGATATTCATCGCCGAAAAAACGGTGGATGGATGGCTTGCAAGTGCTTTGTGTGCTTTTAAATAAAACAGGATATTGCCAAAATTGGCTATCCCCAATACCCAGCCTATTAAGATATGGGGCCATGAGAAGCGCATTTTTTTTGTGATGACCTGGTAAAATAATCCAAGCAAGGAAAAAACAAAGGCAAGCGCAAAAACAACAAAAAGTGAACTACTGTAAGTAATGGTCTTTAGTGCAGCTATTTGTTTAAACAGCACATCAATAAGGCCCATCCCGACAAAAACAATTAGCAGGTATAACCATGCATTTGCTGCACCTGGTTTGTTTTCAGCTTTCTTTTGCCATGGTATGGTGCAAATAATTGCGGCGAATCCCAACCCGATCCCGGTAAATTTTAAGGGGCCTGGTTTTTCATCGAAAAGTATAAATGCGGCGATAACAGGAATAAAAAGTGATAAACGTTGCGCGATGTCCGTCCGTACGATTCCCGACAGCCTTACCGAAACAGCTAATATCACAAAAAGTGCGGGCAACAGCAGTGCCAATAAGGAATAATTAAAAAATGGTGCAGAGGACAGGTTTACCAGATCAGGTTTTAAAAACAACCAGGTCAGTAACATTGCCATCGAATAGTTCCAGGTGATGGCCTGGTAAATATCGATTTGGTACCGGCTGGTCACCTTTAACATTACGGACACGGTTACACTGAAAAAAATACTTAACAGGATATAAAGCATGGAGTCAATTATTGAGTTACTGAATTATTGATTTATTGAATGTTTGAAGCTCAATAATTGTTAACTAAAATTCGCAGTATATCATTACCTATAGAAAATTCTTCTGCCGCACCACTTATCAATGGCGCTCTTATTCCTTTTCCAAAATTTGTTTTCCCTGTAAAAATGCGGGCCTCATCCCATAAACCGGCTTCGATAAAAGAATTCAGGGTATAGGCCCCGCCTTCAATAATGACTGATTGTATATCCTGCAGGTATAATTGAAACATAATATATTGGGGTACATAGCGGTCAAAATCTTCAAGTGCTATGTATTTATTTTTTCCTTCAATATCAGTTCTCACCTCGTTAAATATCAATGTTTCAACACTTTGATCAAAAAGGTTTAAGCTTTTGTTTAATTCGAGCCTGCGATCAATAACTACCCGCTTTGGTGATCTTCCAGGTGTGTACCTTACATTTAATTGCGGGTTATCAATGGCTGCTGTATTCTTGCCAACCAAAATGGCGTCTTCCTCAGCCCGCCATTGATGCACCAGTCTGCGCGATTCGGGTCCTGTGATCCAGCGCTGACTGTTATCATCAGGCGCAATGAAACCATCCGCTGTTTGCGCCCATTTCAGTATGATATAAGGCCGTTTTTTTTGCACCCTGGTAAAAAAACGCCGGTTTAACCACAGGCATTCCTTTTCCAACACCCCGGTGATCACTTCTATCCCGGCTTCCCTTAACTTCTCAATACCTTTTCCGTTCACCTGTTCAAAGGGGTCGCGGCAGCCGACAACCACCCTTGGGATCCGGTGTTTAATGATCAGATCGGCGCATGGAGGTGTTTTGCCGTAGTGAGCACATGGCTCCAGGGAAACATACAGCGTTGATTGATCTAAAAGTTCAGCTGCATCGCTAAAACTACTGAATACCTGGTTAATAGCGTTTACTTCGGCGTGCGCTTCACCATATTTATGATGATAACCTTCACCAATAATGACACTATCCACAACAACAACAGCGCCTACCATTGGGTTAGGGCTAACCGATCCCATACCCAATTGGGCAAGTTCAATACAGCGCTGCATGTATTTTTCATCTGTTACCATGCTGCAAATATAGCAGGAACAAATTGTCTGAATCAGAATTCACAGAATTTTAGAATTGTCTGAACCCGAATTTTTGGAATTCACGGAATTAAAAGAATTTTACTTTTCAATTCTAAGAATTCCACAAATTCAATAAATTCGAGTTCAGATACGTTACTTTGCTGCATGAAAACTATTAAGGATGTTTTTGTAGCTTATAAACAAGGTTTAAAAGACCTTTATGCAGTTAATGAAACAGAAGCCATTACCCTGTTGGCTATCAGTGAGATATGCGGGTTGGCAAAAGCAAAAATCAAAGCCTTTCCCGAGACTGAACTGAACGAACAGCAAATTGATAAACTATCCGCAACCCTGGCAGAACTAAAAACTGGCAAGCCCATCCAGTATATTTTAGGCAAAACAGAATTTTACGGATTACCATTTAATGTTAACCCATCGGTATTGATACCCCGGCCCGAAACAGAGGAACTGGTGGAATGGGCGATCGCTTCAGTTGGCGGTGAGCAGTTTGCAGTTGGCAGTATTTTGGATATAGGTACCGGCAGCGGTTGTATTGCTATAAGTTTAAAGAAAAACCTACCCGGCTTTAAGGTGTCCGCCATTGATATTTCAACTGACGCATTGCAAACCGCAAAAAAAAATGCGCAGTTGAATGATGTTGATATTGAGTTTATTAAAGGTGATATATTAAACTTTGATTTAACACCGGCTGCGCCCTACTCGTTAATCATCAGCAACCCTCCATACGTGACGCTACAGGATAAAACGGAAATGCATACCAACGTGACCGATTTTGAGCCGCACGGCGCACTTTTTGTACCCGAAAACGACCCTTTGCTGTTTTATAAAGCTATCGCTGATTTTGCACATCACCATCTCGCCGAAAACGGGCTGCTTTTTTTTGAGATCAACGAAAGTTATGGTGATGAAATCCTTGAGCTACTAGCCGATAAAGGCTTCAAAAATATTGAGTTAAGAAAAGACATGAGCGGACGAGACAGGATGGTAAAGGCTAATGTTTGAAACGGTGGTGAAGAGTTAGCAAGCTGGTCTGAACCTTGATTCTATTGAATAATTATTCAAAAATCAGGGGCATCCTAAAATCCCACAAATCAAGGTTCAGACAACACTCACCCCCTCATAAAGGGATTAAAACTCCTTGTCCCAATCTCCATGCCTGCTGCACGGCACACGGTTTTTTCGCCGAATTTAAAGTTGATCTTATCCATGGCCTGGTAAAGTTTTATGCGTTCTTCGTTATCCTCAAAAAGATTGATCTGGTAACCGCCGCTGCAAAGATTACTGAGCCTCACCCCTATTAACCTTATGGGCCGGTGCTGGTTCCAGGCTTCTTTGAGCAGGTTTTTTATGCCGGGGATCAGGATATGCTCGGCTGCGGTGAGGGCTATTTTTTGCTGCTGGGTATGCGTCTCGAAATTGGCATAACGCACCTTTATGGCCAGGCACGAGGCTACCATGTTCTCCCTGCGGAGTTTGGAGGCAAGTTCCTCCGTCATGGATACCAGTATGGTTTCTATCTTTTGCTGATCGGCTATATTGCTGCCGAAAGTGTGCTCTGTAGAGATTGATCGCCTTTCGGAATGCGGTATGATCACACTTTCATCAATCCCGTTCGCCTTATCCCAGATATATTTGCCGGCCCTGCCCAAAATGGTTTCTAAAAACTTAAGATTTGATTGCTGAAGGTCGCCAATTTTTTCGATGCCGTACTGGTAAAGTTTTGCACTTGTACTTTCACCCAAACCGGGTATTTTGCTGATATTCAGCGGTGCAAGGAAGGCTTTTTCCATGCCATGGGGTATATACAGCTGTCCGTTGGGCTTTGCCTGGCAGGTAGCCATTTTTGATACGGTTTTGCAGGATGACATGCCAAAGGAAATTGGCAGTTCTGTTTCCCTGATGATCCGGCGCCTGAGTTCGGTGGCATGCTGGTAGCAGTTGTGAAAGCGGTCCATGCCCGTATAGTCGATATAAAACTCATCAACCGATGTTTTCTGGTACAGGGGTACCGATTGCCTGATGATCTCCGTAACCTCTCGTGAGGCTTCGGAATACCTGCCATGGGTGCCCCTCACAATGATAGCCTGCGGGCAAAGTTTCATAGCCTGCCGCATGGGCATAGCCGAGTGGATCCCAAATTTGCGAGCCTCGTAACTGCAGGAGGCCACCACCCCTCTGTCCGCCGAACCGCCGATGAGCACCGGTTTGCCAATCAACGAAGGATCGAACTTCCGCTCTACCGAAACAAAGAAAGAATCGAGATCGATATGCATAATTACCCGTTTGCCGCTCATAGTACAAAAGTAAAAAAAGATTTGCTTTTTACTAAAATTATTAGTTTTTTTAATAACAAGTGTCCGCTTATAATCATTTCATTTATTGTAATTTTCAC
>JBIOHE010000090.1:0-14015 GCA_044448725.1 Sphingobacteriales bacterium
CATATAAAAGCGGTGAAATCAATTTTCACTAACCACGTCCCTTATACGCCAAAACAACAGGCCCTTTTAAAAACGCTCATCTTTACCGCTCTATTGGTAACCATCAATTACTGTTTCGGCCAGGATGGTAACAGTGGTATCAACGCAGCCACTACCCAGGTCAAAGGTTACTTTGACAGCGGCTGTAACCTGATGTATGCCATTGGTGCCGTAGTCGGTATCATCGGTGCGATTAAAGTCTTTAATAAATGGAACGCTGGTGAACCGGATACCAACAAGGTAGCAGCGGCCTGGTTCGGCTCTTGTGTATTCTTAGTCGTTGTGGCAACAGTACTAAAATCATTCTTCGGCTTATAAAACGTAGGGCGTATGTCAGTTTACCAGATCAATAAGGGTGTATCAAAACCAATTGTTTTTAAGGGCCTCAAAGCGCAATATATCGCTTACCTGGCCATTGGGTTGGTATTGCTACTTATCAGCTTTGCAATCCTGTATATCTCCGGATTAAGCCTTTGGGTTATTCTGCCCCTGATCGTCGGGTTAGGTTCGGCCTTATTCTTTAGCGTGTTCCGGTTGAGCCACCGTTTTGGTGAGCATGGCCTGTCCAAGCACTTCGCCAAAAAACAACTGCCTGAATTTATTAAATGCGATTCAAGGCTGGTATTTATCAATTTAAAACAAAATCGAAATGGGAATTGAGATCAATAAAATATTGCCCCTAACCAAAGTCGAAAACGGTGCGATATTATCCGCGCACGGCGATATTACCGTAGCATACGAAGTCAGTCTTCCGGAAATATTTACCCTTTCCGACCGGGATTATGAAGCCTACCACCAGGCATGGGTTAAAGCCATCCGCTTGTTACCGCAGAGCAGTATCTTCCATAAACAGGATTGGTTCACTGAAACCAGCTTTAAAGCGGATTTTGAAAAGGCCGGAAAAAGTTTCCTTTCACGTTCGAGCGAACGATTTTTTAATGAACGTGAATGTCTTGAACATCATTGCTACATCTTCCTTACTCAAAAACCAAAAGACCGGAAATTAGCCAGTTCAGCCTACAGCAATATCCTGCGCAAAAGCATTGTACCACAACAGACCATTAATCCCGTATTGTATAAGGATTTTTTAGATAGCGCCGGGCAGTTTGAACGCATATTGGCAGATAGTGGTTTTGTTACGCTAAACCGGCTGAATGATGATGAACTGGCAGGTACTGCGGAAAGGGCCGGTATTATTGAGCGCTATTGCTTTTTAGGCAATCCCGATGCGAATCCGGTTATACAGGATATACACCTCAAAGACGAGATCAGGGTTGGCAAAAATCATTGTGAACTCTATACCCTTTCTGATGTGGAAGACCTGCCTGCACTTTGCGGCAGCCGTATCAATTACGATAAATACAGCACCGACCGCACTAAATTCAGCATTGGCTTTGCATCACCATTAGGCCAGTTGTTACCCTGTAATCATATTTTAAACCAGTACATTTTTATTGAGGACGGGCAAAAGACGATCAAACGGTTAGAAGCTAAAAAATTACGTTTACAATCCCTGTCAGGCTATTCCCGCGAAAACGCCATATCACGGGATGCGGTCAATGATTTTCTGAACGAAGCAATCGGGCAACAACGGCTGCCCGTTAAAGCCCACTTCAACCTGCTGGCCTGGTCGGATAATGAAAACAAAATCAAAGACCTGAAAAATTTGGTGAGTTCGGCAATGGCACAAATGGATGCTACCGCCAAACAGGAAACCGACGGCGCAGCGCAAATATGGTTCGCCGGATTGCCGGGCAATGAAGCGGATTTCCCGATGAACGACAGTTTCGATACATTCATTGAACAGGCCGCCTGTTTTTTTAACCTCGAAACCAACTATCGTAACAGTATCAGCCCTTTTGGTATGCGAATGGGCGACCGATTAACCGGCAATCCGGTGCATGTGGACATATCCGACGAGCCGATGAGGTTAGGCTATACCACCAACCGCAACAAATTTATTTTAGGGCCGAGCGGCAGCGGTAAATCATTCTTCACTAACCACATGATCAGAAGCTACTATGAACAAGGGGCGCATGTGGTATTGGTCGACGTGGGCCATAGCTATAAAGGTCTATGTGACCTGGTAGGCGGCTATTATTTCACCTATTCTGAAAGCGACCCGATCAAGTTCAACCCATTCTATCTTACCGAAGGCGATCTACTGGATACCGAGAAGAAAGAAAGTATCAAAACTCTGCTCTTGGCGCTTTGGAAAAAGGATGATGAACCCTTTAAGCGAAGCGAGTATGTGGCCCTGTCCAATGCCTTGACAGGATATTTTGACCAATTGGCCAAACGCCCCGATATATTCCCCTGCTTTAACACTTTCTATGAATACCTGATGGAAGAATATATGCAGGTACTGGAAGATGGCAAGGTTAAGGAAAAGGATTTTGATATCGGTAATTTCCTCTATGTGCTTAATCCCTACTACCGTGGCGGCGAATTTGATTACCTGTTAAACGCCAGCGAAAACCTCGACCTGCTCAACCAACCGTTTATTGTCATAGAATTGGACAATATTAAAGATCACCCGATTTTATTTCCAGTGGTAACCCTGGTATTAATGGAGATGTTCATTAGTAAAATGCGTAAGCTAAAGGGCATCCGAAAGGTTTTGCTCATTGAGGAATGCTGGAAGGCCATCGCAAAAGACGGTATGGCAGAATACATTAAATATCTTTTTAAAACGGTCAGGAAATTCTTTGGTGAGGCTATCGTAGTTACACAGGAAGTAGAAGACATTATTTCTTCGCCTATCGTTAAACAGGCCATTATCAATAACAGCGATTGCAAAATACTGCTTGACCAAAGCAAATACCAGAACAAGTTTGACGCGATACAGGAACTGTTGGGCCTCACAGAAAAGGAAAAAGCGCAGATACTTTCGATGAACAGGGCCAATGACCCCAAACGCAAATACAAAGAGGTATTTATTTCTTTGGGCGGCCAGTACAGCAAAGTTTACCGGACAGAAGTAAGCCTCACAGAATATTTGGCCTATACAACCGAAGAAAGCGAGAAAGTTAAAGTACAACAGTACGCAAAGAAGTATGGCGGCATACAAAAAGGTATTGCCATGCTGGCTATGGAACTCACTAATAAAAACTAAAATTATGAAAGCAACATTCAAATCAATGGTTGGTGCCTTATTACTATTAGCTGCCTGCCAAAGCAAAAACAGTCAAACGCAGGATTTTATTCCAGGCACTTATGTCAATTCAGCCAAAGGCGAATACGCCGTTGCCAATGATACCTTAGTTATCAGGCAAGCCGATGGTAACAATTACCAGATCACCCGGCGTACTGGCTACCAGGCCATCAGGGACGGTAAATTATTACCGAAGCATAGCAAAGTGCAAATACTGAACTCAGTTTGGGATAGCAATAAACAGGAACTGGACGAAGTGACTACCGGCAGGATATTCCGCTTTGATACAGATAAAAAACAGTTGCTGATTAACCAGGCCAGTTACCAAAAGATCAATTAACAAAATTATTCACCAGTACAATTTGATATGCCGCGAACGCGGCATAAAAGGAGGCTATTGTGTCAAAAATTAAAGAAATTATGAAAAAATACATGGTCATTTTACCCGTGTCGGCAGTGACTGTCTTTGTATCCATACCCAAAGGCGCGGATGCACAGTTTGTCGTCGGCTCAGTTATTTCCTCTACAGTCGGCCGGGTGATCCGCGCTATTGACCTGGAGGTGCAGCGAATGCAGAACCAAACAATATGGCTGCAAAATGCGCAGAAAGCATTGGAAAATCAGCTATCCAAGCTGAAACTCGATGAAATATCGGGCTGGTCACAAAAGCAAAAAGACCTGTTCAGCCAGTATTACCAGGAATTATGGGACATCAAAACTGCCATAGCTTATTATTCACGTATCAGCGATTTAACGCAAAAGCAGGTTGCCCTTGTCAATTCCTATAACCAGGCATGGGCGCTTATCAAGAATGACAAGCATTTTACGGCTGATGAACTGTCTTACATGACCAATGTTTATTCCGGCATTTTGCAGGCAAGCGTCAACGACCTTGACCAGATCCTTTCGGTTATTCACGCCAATAAAACACAAATGCCGGATGCCAAACGAATGGAAATCATCAATAAGGCCGCCGATCACATGGATACGAATTATAGCGACCTGCAACAATTCAACACGCAGAACGAAATGCTCAGCTTGCAAAAAGCGCAAAGTGAAAACGAAGTGCTCACCTTAAAAAAATATTATGGAATCGAATAAGCAAAAAGGTAAAAGACCAAAGATAAAAGCAATACTAATTTGCTTTGTGCTTTCCGCTTTGTGCCTTCAGCATAGCTACGCGCAAACTTTTGCCGAGTGGTTTTCACAAGGCAAAACGCAGATCAAATATCTAACCCAGCAAATCGCCGCGCTAAATGCCTGTGAAACTTCCATCCGGCAGGGATATAATATGTTGAAAGGCGAATGGATATCCATCGGAAATTTTAAAAACGGCGAGTTTGGCCTGCACCAAAGCTATTATACTTCGTTAAGCACTGTTAACCCGCAGGTCAAAAGTAGTCCGGACATTAACTCCATTACAACAGAGCAACAAAGCATCATTACGATGTTAAATGCAATTCAACAAGTTGCCGGCTTAACGACCGATGAGCAAAGTTATATTAAGACGGTGGCACAAAACATCTTCAATGAATGTGCGAAAGATCTGGATAAATTAAACAGCGTGTTAAAAAATGGCACCCTGCAAATGAGCGACGACGAGCGGCTGAAGCAGATACGGAATGTTCAGGCGGCTATGCTGGATAAATACCAGTTTACGCAAAGCTTTTGTAATAGCGTCCGGCTTATGTCGGCCCAAAGAAACCAGGACAATAACGAAACGCAGACCTTAAACAAGCTTTATGGAATTAACTAAAAAACTAACCATCGGGCTGTTAACCTGCATGCTTTTGACTTTTGGTTTATTACCCGAAAAGGCGAATGCGCAGGCTTCTACAGCACAGGACGTACAGCAATTGTTGATGGACATTGAAAAGCTGACCCAATTTAAAGCGATACTATCCGATATGGAAACCGGCTATACCATCCTTACACAAGGCTATGGCGAGGTTAAGGATATATCCGAAGGAAACTTTAACCTACACTCTGCTTTCTTAAACAGTCTGATGGCTATTAGCCCCGAAGTGCGGAAGTACGGGCGGATAGCCGACATTATTTCAGCGCAGGCCAGTATCGTATCGGAATACAAAGCAGCTTATAAGCAGTTCAGCAGCAGCGGTCACTTCAGCGCGACGGAACTGGTTTATATGAACGGCGTATTCAGCCGGTTGTTGAGCCAAAGCGTGGATAACCTGACCAACCTGGCTAACGTGATCACCGCCGGAAACTTGCGCATGAGCGATGCGGAACGCTTACAGGCTATTGACCATATCTACGGGGACACGCAGAATAAGCTTGTTTTCCTGCGCCATTTCAATAGCGAGGTAGCGGTACTGCAACTGCAAAGAGAGAAAGAACAGAATGATGTCAACACCCTGCAAAAACTGTATTAATATGAAAGCAAAAAATATATATGCGGTCTTAGGACTATTGCTGTTAAGTGCTACGGCTACTGAAGTAAAAGCCCAGGATATTACAACGAGTTTGCAAGGGATGCAGCCGGTATTAAATAACGTCTATAATCAAATGATTCCCATGTGCAGCAATCTGATAGGTGCGGCGCAGGGGATAGCGGGGTTTGCAGCGTTGTGGTATATCGCCTCACGCGTATGGCGGCAAATTGCGCAGGCCGAGCCACTGGATTTCTACCCGTTGTTGCGCCCATTCGCATTAGGCATGGCGATTATGCTGTTCCCAATGGTAATTGCGCTGATGAACGGTATCATGCAACCGATAGTGTCGGCGACCGAAAGCATGGTAACGAATAGCAATAACAGTATTGCTTTGCTATTAAAGCAAAAGGAAGACGCCATAAAAAACAGCAGCAGCTACCAGATGTATGTCGGGGACGACGGGAATGGCGACCGCGATAAGTGGTATAAATATACGCACCCCGATGACCCAAACGACCAGAACGAAGGGACTTTTTCGAGTTTGGGCAACGATGTGAAATTCTGGATGGATAAAAATATGTACAATTTCAAGAACAACATCAAGGAATGGATGTCGGAAATTTTGCAGGTTTTGTATGCCGCCGCTATTCTTTGCATCAATACGATACGGACTTTTTATCTGATCATCCTTGCCATATTGGGGCCATTGGTATTTGGCTTCGCCGTGTTCGACGGGTTACAGCACTCGCTCCAACAATGGGTAGCACGTTATATCAATATATTTCTATGGCTGCCTATCGCCAATATCTTCGGAAGCATTATCGGGCAGGTTCAGCAGCAAATGCTCAAACTGGATATTTCGCAGATACAAAGCGCCGGGGACACGTTTTTTAGTCCGACGGATACGTGTTACCTCATATTTCTCTGTATCGGAATAGTCGGTTATTTCTCCGTACCGAGTGTAGCCAATTATGTGATACACGCCCACGGTGGCAATGGCTTACTGAATAAGGTAACCAGTGTAGCGGCAACTACCGTTAGCGCGGCGACCAGTGTTGCAGCCACCATAGGCGAACGCGGCGAACTGGCAAGAAGCAATATCTTAAGCGCGCCCGCTGACTTTAGGGAGGGCTATCAGGGCACAGGAAGCAATTATCAAAAAGATAAATTATCCGGCAAGAGTAGTTAACAGATTTATTCACCATTTAAGTTCTCCGCCAGTTGGCGGAGGTTGGGGGCGCTTATGTTTCAACAATTCAAAAACATCGATACGGCTTTTAAGCACATCAAAACTTTCAGCATTTTTTTAATACTCGCAAATGTGTTTACGCTATGCTTTGGGATCTATAAAAGCTACCAGTTTGCAAACCAGGCACAGAACAGGGTGCATATCCTGTATAATGGCAAGGTACTGGAAGCCATAGCAGCAGATCGGAAGACCAACCTGCCCGTCGAGTTGCGCGACCATATCAAAACCTTTCATGAAGATTTTTTTACGCTGGTGCCTGATGATAAGCAGATCGACTCCACCATTACCAAAGCTTTGTATTTAGCAGACGGTAGCGCCAAAACGGCTTATGATAATCTGAAAGAGGCGGGTTACTTCAATAACCTCATCTCTGCTAATATTAATCAGCAGGTAAAGGTGGACAGCATCAGCTTAGACCTAAATGCCTATCCCTATGCTTTTACCTGCTATGCTACTGAAAAATTGATCAGGGCTACCAGTACCGTTACCCGAAAGCTGGTTACACAGGGCAAGATCAGCGACCTTAAGACTGAAACGGACAATAACCCGCACGGTTTTTTAATACAGGGTTGGCAGATACTGCAAAACAACGACGAACAAACTAAAGCCACACAGCCATGAGGTTATTTAAAAGAAAAAAAGCAAGTACGACAAAGCACCGGGAAAGTGCTTTGTCCACGCAAGTCGCCGGTTACATACATCGGAGGCAAACACAGGTATCCGGTTACCTAAACCGCAAAACGCAATATTGGAACCACGCCTCAAAACTGACGGCACTGTTTCTGTTTTGCCTTTTGTTCGGGGGTTTTTGCCTGTTCTTTTTCATAAAAGCTATTATTCACTTTTAACAAGATATTAAAATGACGACACAAGAAGAAAGAAAACGAAAACTATTACTGTTCCTGCCGCTGTTGGTGCTGCCGTTCCTGGCATTAGGTTTTTTTGCGCTTGGCGGCGGTAAAGGCAATGCGGGGGCGCAAACGGCGGAGGTCAGTAAAGGCATCAATACAGAATTGCCAGGCGCACAATTAAAACAGGATAAAAGTGCCAACAAAATGAGCCTGTACAACAAAGCGCAGCGTGATTCCGCTTCGGCCAGGTCGCATTCCGCAGCAGGGGCATTTTCGGCATTGGGTTGGGATACGGCCAGTTTTCACAAGCCAAGCGGCAAACCCGTAAATAGCGCGGCAGAAAGCGAAACGAAGATCAATCAGCGGTTAGCTGAAATTAACCGGCAGATCAGCCAGCCAATGCCTGTTAGTACGAAGCCAACAACAAATTATGGTTCAACCGATCAATCGGCTGATTTAGAAAAGATGGAAAGGCTACTCAAACAAAAACAGCAAAACAGCGCACCTGATCCCCAAATGCAGCAACTTAATACGATGCTTGATAAGATCATGCAAATCCAAAACCCATCACTGGCAAAGGATAAGCAAAAACCTGTTAAAGCAACCGTTACGGACAGCGCATTTAAAGCTATTCCTGCCATTATTGACGGCAACCAGAAAGTGGCTCCAGGAGGCGTGGTCAAATTGCGTTTACAGGATACCATCAAAATCAACGGTATCAAAATTCCTAAAGGACAAACCGTATTCGGCTCTTGCAACATTACCAACCAGCGCCTCTTACTGGACATTAAAAATATCCGGTTAGGAACGGCGATTATCCCGGTCAATTTCACCGTGTTTTCGCTGGACGGCATGGCGGGCATTGCGGCGCCGGAAGCGGAATTGGGCGAGGCGGCGGGCAGCGGCGCAGACGGGGCGCTCGAAAATATGCAGTTTTTGAGCATGGACAACAGCCTATCGACGCAAGCGGCGACAGCGGGCATCTCGGCGGCGAAAGGATTGTTCGGCAGGAAAGTTCGAAAAATACGGGTGAAGTTGAAAGGTGGTGAAACCGTGCTGCTTCGCATTAACAAAAACTGATATGCGGCTCGAAACCAAATATGCAGAAAAAATCATCAGCTTGCTGGAAGACGCACAAGATGTCGGGATGCCCCATGTTGTGTTTGAACTGCGGCCACAGGATATGGAATTACAGCCGCACCAATTGAGTTTGTTTGAAAAACTCGGTGAGGCTTTGGAGTACCTGGACAACGCGGCTGGAAATAATTACCTGCCGGGGGATGCGGATTACCCTATTTACTACCGGCACGTTGACCAGTTACTGGAAGAAATAAAGCAATCGAATTCATTAACCATAAACAAAATTGATATGAACAGGAACAATTTAGAGAACATCCAAAACGAAATGAAAGACCTGCGTTTCAGTAAAAAAGCCATTGACGAAGCGCAACAAAAAATGGAAAAAGGCTTACCAGAGTTTACTGTAGCCGAGCAGATCAAAGGCAACAAAGGGCAGGTGGATGTTACCGCCCACTTCAGGCAATCCGGCCAATCGGACAATTACTATTTGAATAAGTTCGCGGTAGCCTTAAATACAGGCAAGGCTTTGGAAGATGGGCATAAATATTTTATCATTACACCTAATGAAAAAGAACCTGGTAAGAACCTTACCAAGTCTTTTGAAAACGTCAGCGATGCGATCAGCTTTTTCAAGGACCAAAAAGGTGACAGCCGTTTGGCGGCGGGAAAAGACGCTGGGCACGCTACCGAACTGGCCTCGATGAAAGCAGGTAAGGTAGATTACGTAGAAAAAGACTTCCAGCGTACTTTCCGCACACCTGCGCAGACACAAACTTTTTTCGTAGAACGCGGCAGAGGCTTCACCGTCGACCAAGCGGCAAATCTGATACAGGGACGTTCGGTTTACCGGGATGACCTGTTAAACTTAGGGGGCCAGCCTTATGCTGCCTGGATCAAGCTGGATATGGACAGCCCGAAAGACAGGTATCAGAATTATCAAACCAACCAATACCACGTACCCTCTTATGGATTTACCACCAAAGAGGCGCTGGAAAAATACCAGATCAAAGAATTGGGCGACCCTAAAAAACTGGATTCATTAATGGCATCAATTGAAAATGGTAACCGCCCGCTGGTAACAACCGTTAAAAACGGCGAAGAAATAAAGTTGCATATTGAAGCAGCGCCGCGCTACCGCCAGATCAATTTCTTTCAGGAAAACGGCAAGCCGGAAAAACGCGAACAGTTTTTAAAAGAACCTAAACTTGACCAGACCCTGCAATTAAACAAAGGCAAGGAAAAAGAGCAGGAACAAGGAATGGCTGTATAAATCGGAAATTTATCTACGCAGGCTTTTTAAACGAACAATAATTATTCACTTTTAAATTATCATTTTATGGAACAAATCGCAAAATTAAAGGAACTGATCGCCTCGGCGGAAGCTGATGCCGACAAATTTTTCAGCAAGGGCAATAACGCCGCGGGAACCAGGCTTCGCAACACCATGCAACAATTAAAAGCAACCGCGCAGGAAGTACGCACAGCAGTAACCGACAAGAAAAAATCTTAACACTCCAATTTATTTTCAATAAGGCCCGGTCATTGATCGGGCTTTTCTATTCTATGTCACCTCTGGCGATGTTCACTCTGCCGGCAAATATTACAAACTCACCAAAATTATCTAAAATCAAATGCTGTACCTCGGTATTTTGTTCATCATTAGCTTGATGGATTGTATTGTGTTCCAAACTGCGAAGTTGATTTCCTTTATCATCAGACGCAGGATAATGTAAATAGGCTAAATACGTCGGGGAGAGTGGAAAGTAAATTTCACTATCTTTTCCAAAAAATTCAAATTTAGCTGTTCGGTTGTGCACCACAACTGGATTAGTACTGGTCCACCAAGGTTTGTCATCTTGGGACTGAATTATGACAATTTCAAAATGCCATATCCTTTCCATTAAATGATCTAAAAAAAATAATAATACCTTATTTATGATATCATTGACAGGTGAATGGAGCATGACTTGAAAAAATTCCTGCTTTTTAAGTTCCATCAGTTCGTCATAGCTTTTGGTATGGTGAGCTACAATCACTGTAAGAAAAGTCTCTCTCGCATCAGTATTTAACAAATCTAAAATTGTTTCCCGCCAATAGTCCGACCGGACGATGAGGTTTCCAATTAATTGAAGTAAGTAGGCGTATGAATTATCGCCTAACGTTCCTACATCTTGCAATTCGGCTATTATTGTATTGTATTCATTTTCAAGTTGCCCGTTCAGCTTTTCAAACATTCTTATGATGCGAGGGTCATCGCTATCAATGTCAAAAACATTAGCCTCAATAGTAAAGCTTCCTATGCTTTTTTCCCGGCTGAAATTCTCGGTTCGACTTAATACAGAAACTTTCCACTGATTGTTATTATTCAAATAGCCAAACTTTTTTAAATACACTTGGGGTATTTTATGTTGATCTTGATTATGTGGCTCCATAAATCAAAGATTTGAAATTGCTTTTGTCATTATTTTCATAATTAAATATTAAAAGGATGGTAGCCAATGAGGTGTTGACTTAATTCGTCAATGTGATTATAATACCAGCTAAGTGCAGTTGTGAAATTTGCACCCCGCCTCGTAATTTTAGCCAATGGTATTTCAATTATTTGATGCGATTTATGAGTAATACCCATAATTGAAAAGAATTCGGCCCGCGGCCAGAAATTATAGTCCCGGATTGAACTGATTAAAATATCATAGCTGCCATTGTTATCGTAAAACTTTCTAAAGTTTACTATGATATCAGGAGTATCCGTCGCAGTATTAATGATCACTCTTACAGCTTTACCATTTTTATCAAATCCCTCAAGTACAGCAGAAAAATCTTTAAAGACCGGGGGCACTTTCCCCAAAATATCGACAAAGCCTTTGCCCAACAGATAAGTTGTTAGCCTATAAATGCTTTCACTTTTACCAACGCTTTGCGCGCCTCCAAACAATAAACAATCCATAATATAATTAATAAGGTTTTGATAAAGCTAAGAGTTTATTTTATACAATTAATTAAAGCTTTATCAGGCCAGCAGTTCCAGCCGCTTCGTTCCTTAGCCGCTTCACTGCATTTTAAAACACCTGGCGATTTGGGCTTTGCTGGCGCATTGCCCAAACCGCCAGGATTTTTTGCGGCCACTTAATACCCTTTTTTATCTTATTCCATTTTCTCCACTGGCTTTTTCGCAAGCAAATTTCTGAACGGCGGGACTGAAATGCCAAGACCTGGCCCTTCGGGTTCGCTGGAAAAAAATCTCCACACCCCTCGCTTCGCTCGGGGGTAGTATTTTTTTCCGCAAAGTCTTGTCCTTCAGCCCGCCGTGTTCAGGTGAGGGTGCTTACAAAAAGCCACCGGAGGCTCTTGCCGACGGGGGCTGATTTAAAAAAGCAATTGGGACAGATTATGGAAACAAGAAACGACAGGGCACCACCGCAACACAAACAGCGCAGACCGCAGACCATCACAGAAGAAGTAAGAGAATAGTAAAAAATTTAAAAATTAGAAATCATGAATAACAGGGAAGTAAAGAACGGAGCAGTACAAGGTACAGCCACCGCTAAAAATGAAATAGCAAAAAACAACATTCGCCCAAACCTGACAGGAAAGGACGCAAAAGATGAAGCCGGTAAGGACAAAACCCCTGCCCAAACTTCGCAGAGTGAGGAAGCCAAAACTTCCGAGGCAAAGACCGATAACACCGCTACCGTGGATAACCAACCCGCTAACGTTGTAGAAGCCTCAAAAGCCGAAGAATTGAAACAGGGCGAAGAAGCAAAGCCACAAGCCGAGCCGACCAAAAAGGAAATTAAAGAGCATTTTATTGCACAGCAAGAACGCAAGTTAGCCGAAACGGTAAAAATTGTGGAGGTATTGGGCAAAAAGATTGCGCAAAAAAACAAACTGGAAAACACGATTGCCAATATCGACAGCTTTACCGTCACTCGAAGCGATGATAAAGACGATATGGCAAGCGACAGCCGTTTTGCACGTTGCGAGTTGGTTATTTCCGATGATGACGGCAACGAGTTTGTAACTAAAAACCCTTTCATTATTGCCTATGTCGCACAGGAGGTTAAACAGCTTTGTATCGACAAACTGGCAGAGGTTGAGGCAAGTATAGTAATCCCTGCATAAATGTAGTAATGGCAACGCCCTATGTATTCAGCGTACATAGGGCGTTTTGCTAAGATGGTTAAATCTTAATAAGCTAAGACAATGTTAGAAATTTTCATCGAATTAACCGACCAAATATTTTGGAAAGGTTATGCTCAACAGTTAGCAATAGATAACCCCGCAGCTTTTCAATTTGAACTGGCTGAATTTACCAACTACTATAATTCGTGAAGCCATGACGGACACCATTTTTTTATTGGTGAAAGTGGTTATTAACCATACGCATGTCAAGGTACATGACGCAATAAACGAATTACAGCAACATGCGGTTTGCCTCGTTACCGACACGGAAAACGTGAAAATCGAGGACTTAACAATAATGCAGTATAATTTAAAATCTTAAAGACAATGGCACATAACATCAATTATAATGAGCAGACACAAAAGCACAGTTTTTTTAGTGTCAAAGAAAAAGCCTGGCACAATTTAGGGCAGATCATTAGCGATTACCCCACCAGCGCAGAAGCGATTAAACACGCAGGATTAAATTATATCGTTGAAAAACGCCCCTTATTTACCTACGATACGGATAACTTTAAAAGTGACCCCGATACGGATATTATTATTCCCGAAATTGAAGTACCTAACTTCTTTGCTACCATCCGCACCGATACAGAGCAGGTTTTGGGTGTAGTTGGTAATGATTACGAAGTAGTGCAGAATGTAAACGCCTTTGATTTCTTTGATAGTATTGTTGGCGGTAAAGACGGCATTTTATACGAAACGGCAGGGGCGTTAGGTAACGGCGAACGCATTTTTATAACAGCAAAATTACCTGATTACATTAAAGTTGGCAGAAACGACCTAATTGAACAGTATTTGTTTTTGACCACTTCGCATGATGGATATGGTAGTATAACCGCAGCTTTTACCCCAATAAGGGTCGTATGTGAAAATACACTTAACGCTGCTATTCGTAATCATAGTAATTCTATTAAAATACGTCATACCGTAAGCGCAAACGACAGGCTTAAACAGGCGCACACGCTATTAGGAATTACTAACCAGTTAGCCAACGAGTTAGAAGCAGTATTTAATAATTGGTCAAGGATACGCATAACTGATACTGCGGTTAAACGCTTGATACA
>JBIOHE010000091.1:0-13983 GCA_044448725.1 Sphingobacteriales bacterium
ATATATAATACGACATGAAAAAACTACTATACATTACAACAGCCATCCTGCTTTTAGCAGCCTGCAACAAGCCAAAAGACAAAGCCGCTGAACTGGCCGACCTGAAAAAACAGGAAGCAGAAATAAGCGCTAAGATCATAAAGCTACAGTCGGAAATTGGTAAAAAGGATTCCGTAAAGTCAACCGATGTAAGTACAATTACTGTTACCCGCGGCACCTTTACCAATTATGTTGACCTGCAGGGACGCATCGATGCGCAGGACAACGTTACAGCCTATTCCCAATCGCCAGGGGTTATTACCAACTTATATGTAAAGGTTGGCGATCATGTTAGCAAAGGGCAGGAGCTGGTGCAGCTGGATAAAAGTGTTTTGATACAGAATATAGCCCAGGCGCAGGCCCAGGCAAATCTTGCCCAGACGGTTTACCAAAGGCAAAAAAACCTATGGGACCAGAAGATAGGTACCGAAGTTCAGTTTTTGCAGGCAAAAAGCAATTTCGAATCGTCTCAAAAACAAGTTGAGTCTTTAAAACAGCAAGCCAATATGTACCGGATTATTTCACCGATTTCGGGTACCATTGACCAAATGGACCTTAAACTCGGGCAAGTAGTTTCACCGGGGCAAAGCGGAATAAGAATAGTAAATGCCGACATACTTAAAGTTAAGGCGGACGTACCCGAGTCATATTCCGGCAGGATTAACCAGGGCGACAGTGTGAAAGTTATTATTCCTGATGCCAATGATTCCCTGGTGACCAGGGTGAGCTTCGCTGCTAAAGTTATTGATGTAAATTCAAGGAGTTTTGGCATCGAGATCAAACTGCCCACCATTAAATCATTGCGCCCCAATATGACTGCGATCATCAAAATTGCTGACTATTCGAAAAAGAATTCAATTTCAATCCCTTTAAATGCAATTCAAAGATCGGATACGGCTACCTATGTTTTTATCAATCAGAATGGATTTGCAAAAAAACAAACTGTTAAAATAGGTAACACGTACGGCGGGAAATCGGAAGTTTTAGCGGGCCTGAAACCAGGTCAGCAGATCGTTACGGAGGGAGCGGGCGACATTGAAGACGGCGATAAGCTAAGAGTATTGAATTCAGCTAACTAATCATTCAAAAACGGATTTGATATGAAAGACCAGGAAAAAGAATTTGCGCCTTCAAGTTGGGCGATTGATAACAAAACGGCTGTATATGCATTTATATTTATGATTGCATTGCTGGGCCTGCTGAGCTATATGCGGCTGCCAAAAGAAAACTTTCCGGATATAGCCCAGTCGAAAGTTTTTATAACTACGGCGTACAACGGCCAGTCACCGCAGAATATTGAGGTATTGGTTACAAAACAAATAGAAAAACAACTGAAGTCATTAAAAGGCCTGAAAAAGGTCACTTCAAACACGCAGCAAAACGTGTCGATCATTACGGCTGAGTTTAATGCCAACGTTGACATAAGGAATGCGAAACAGGATGTCAAAGATGCTGTTGACAAGGCGAAGCAGGACCTTCCTAAAAATGACAACAATTTGCAGGAGTCTGTCATCTCTGACATCGACGTGGCCGACCTGCCGATTTTGTACATCAATATATCGGGCAACTACAGCCTTAAAAAACTAAAGGAGTATGCTG
Organism: Sphingobacteriales bacterium; assembly: GCA_044448725.1. Lineage (GTDB taxonomy): Bacteria > Bacteroidota > Bacteroidia > Sphingobacteriales > Sphingobacteriaceae > Mucilaginibacter. The sequence continues at coordinate 1,639 of JBIOHE010000091.1, forward strand.
ATAACCTGAAGGATGATATTGAGGCCATGAAGGAAATATCTAAAGTGGACGAAGTAGGGGCGTTAACCCCTAACATCCAGATAAATGTGGATATCGATAAAATGACGGCAGCGCAGGTTAGCTATAACGACATCATTCAGGCTGTCGGCAACGAAAACATAATTTCCAGCGCCGGTACTGTAAAAAATAACGGCACGCAGCGCACCATCGATGTAAAAGAAGATTTCAAAAGCGCCGATGAAGTAGCCGCATTGGTTATCAGAAATCCGCAGGGAAAAGCCGTTTATCTGAGGGATATTGCCGATATAAAGGATAGTTTTAAGGATCAGGAAAGCTATGCACGTTTAAAGACGCCTAATAATCCCAACTTTAAGAATGTAATTACGCTGAATGTGGCCAAAAGGACAGGCGAAAATTTGATCGAAGCTTCGGATAAAATTTACTCACTGATTAAGCAAAAGCAGCAAACCGTTTTCCCGAAAGGTTTGGATATTACCGTGACCGGCGACCAGTCTGACAAGACCCGTTCAACGCTGAATGACCTTATCAACACTATCGTGATCGGATTTATACTGGTAACAGTTATTCTGATGTTTTTTATGGGTAGCACCAACGCCATTTTTGTGGCGCTTTCCGTGCCGCTTTCTTGTTTTATAGCCTTCCTCGTGATGCCGGCGATTGGCTTCACGCTGAATATGATCGTGCTTTTCTCATTCCTGCTTGCGTTGGGTATAGTTGTGGATGATGCTATCGTGGTAATTGAAAATACGCACCGTATATTCGCCAATGGGGCGGTTCCGATCAAAAAGGCTGCAAAAATGGCTGCCGGAGAGGTGTTTTTACCAGTGTTTTCGGGCACTATGACTACACTTGCGCCCTTTATTCCGCTGGCGTTCTGGAACAGCCTTATCGGGCACTTTATGTTTTTCCTGCCTATTACGCTTATTATCACACTGCTCGCTTCATTGGTAGTTGCCTATATCATGAACCCTGTATTTGCAGTTGATTTTATGAAGCCGCATTACGAAGGGGAGCATGATCATCCAAGGTTTGACCGCAAGGTGGGGCGTGCGCTGATTATTTTGGCTATCGCTGCCGTTTTAGGGTATTTAATAAATGCGGGCGTTGGGAATTTCGTGGTTTTCGCCGCAATCCTCTATTTGATAAACCATTTCATCCTTTTGCGGGCTATCGATAAATTTCAAACGAATCTATGGCCGCGTTTTCAGCATTGGTATGCGCGCCGGCTGGAATGGGCTGTACAACGTCCCTGGTGGATATTGTTCAGCGTTATTGTGCTTTTTGTTTTCACAATGGGTTTCACTTTTGTAAGGAGCCCCAAAGTGGTTTTTTTCCCTTCTGCTGACCCTAACTTCGTTTATGTCTATGTAACGATGCCCATTGGTACTGACCAGGCTTATACTAATCAGGTTGTTGCAGATCTCGAAAAGAAAGTGGCAAAAATAGTAGAACCTGATAAGGATATAGTTTCCTCCATTATCTCAAACGTATCTGTAGGTGTTACCGACCCGCAGGACGAAGACCAGGGAACTTATTATAATAAAGGCAAAATTACTGTAGCGTTTGTTGAATTTGGTAAAAGAAATGGCAAGGATTCCAAAGAAGTTATGACCCGTATCCGCAAATCTGTACAGGGAGTGCCTGGCGCACAGATTGCCGTCGCCCAGGAAAATGCGGGCCCTCCGGTGCAAAAAGATATTGATATTGAAATAGCGGGCGACAATATGGATACCCTTGTGAGAACTGCTGACCGGCTCAAAAAGTACATAAACCAGCAAAATATTGGTGGCATTGAAGGTCTGCAGCCAGACATGCAAAGTGATAAGCCGGAGATAGTATTTGATGTTGACCGGGAACGGGCAAACCGGGAAGGAATTAACACAAACCAGATTAACCAGGCTTTGGCTGTTTCGGTGTATGGATATAAAGCATCGGATTTCAGGAATACCACTGAAGATAATTATGAAATTGATGTGCGTGCAAAGGAGAATCAGCGCAACAATATCGACGCGCTCCGCAATTTGAAAATAACCTACCGCGATATGGCGTCCGGCGGAGCCATAAGGCAGGTGCCTATATCTGCGTTTACTGATATAAGATATACAAACACTTATGTGAATATAAAACACAAACAGCAACGCAGGGTAATTTCTTTGGTTTCCAATGTTATTAAACCGGCGTTTAATCCGAATGAAGTTGTTGCCGGCATATCCCGGGCGATCAACGGCTTTAAAGCTCCTGATGGTGTTTCCATTCACATGGGGGGCGGACAGGAAGACCAGGCGGAAGCATCGACGTTTCTCGCCACGGCATTGGCGATTTCTTTCGGTTTGATATTGATCATCCTGATGACGCAGTTTAATTCCATCGGTAAAACATTGATCATTTTGACCGAGATATTTTTCAGCATTATCGGCGTGTTTCTCGGATTAAGCCTGTTTAATATGACGTTTTGTATCGTAATGACAGGCATAGGTATTATCGCACTGGCGGGTGTCGTCGTCCGTAATGGTATCTTACTGGTTGAATTTACGGACATGCTGATTGAACAGGGGGTAAATCTCCACGATGCTGTTGTTGAAGCTGCCCGCACCAGGATGACGCCTGTATTGTTGACCGCTACTGCTGCGATATTAGGATTAATACCGCTGGCTTTAGGGTTTAATATCGACTTTGCCGGTTTATTTACCTCCTTTAAACCACATATTTATTTCGGGGGAGATAACAATGCGTTCTGGGGCCCGCTATCATGGACAATGATCTTCGGCTTAGGTTTCGCTACAATTATTACACTGATTCTGGTACCATGTATGTACATTATACGCGTCAGGATGAAAAATTATTGGTTTGGCGGAAAGAAAAAGGTGGTGGCGGAATATACGGACCCTGAACCCCTAACAGTTTAGAAAAAATAAAACTTTGACGAAAGGCCGCCCGTAATTGGAGCGGCCTTTTTTATTTTTTTAAGTGTATTGTAAACATTATTAGTTGCCGGGCGATTGTTTGTTTAGAAAATTTGATATTTTTGTTAAAAAAGTCAGGAATTTAACAAACCAATTTTCAAACCTTTTAAATACACTTTGGTATCAATGATCGTTACAAATGAAGTTCAGGATGTAAAAAAAGAAAAAATACTGGAAGCGGCCCACCGCCTGTTTTTGCATTATGGCTATTCAAAAACAACCATGAATGAAATTGCCGGTGAACTTTCTATGTCCAAAGCACTTTTGTATTATTATTTTCCGGATAAGAGCCAGTTGTATATAGCTGTTATGCGCAGGGTAGCCGAAGATTACCTTAAATCACTGACGGGCAAAGAGAATACCTTTAATGATTTAAAAGAAGCTTTTGAATTTCAGATCAATACCCAGCACGAATTTATCTCAAATAACTATAATTTCTTTGATTTTTTCAGGCTTAATGAACAATGCCTGCCGGATATGATCTGGGATATAGTTGAGCAGGTTCACCAGTCGGAAAAAGATTTACTGGTGAATGCTATAAACGCTGAAGTTATTAAAGGAAAAATAAAGCCGCTTGCCAATCCCGGTGAAATCGTTGAACTTCTGCTGGAAGCCTTACACGGGGTAACCGGGGATGTTTTATCGCACAAAAAAGCAATGTTTCCAAACAAAGAACATTTGGACGACGTACGTCAAAAGCGTTTAATGCTGAGCAACATAATTGTTAAAGGCTTAATGTATTGATCACCAGCCTTAAACTGTCACCAATTGGTAAAAAGAACAGTAATTCACCCAGGCGGAAGACATAATCAATATATTTGACTAAAATTTTATTAATCAATAATTTACACTATTCCTATAGATTATTAAAGAAACTTCAAATTTAGAGGTGATTGTTTTAGAGTGATTGAAGCGGGCGGAAGTATTTCAGGCCCGCTTTTTTCATCAATGCTGTATCATATTTTCAAGCGTCCAGCTCCGGTCGTTTAGGTTTGCGCCCCCATTGTACCTCAGGGTAACTGTGAAATATGTTTTAACCTTTCTGTTATCCTCATCCCTGGTTTCAAAATATGATTTAACAACAAATACCGAATCCGATGTTTTTGCATATTGGTATTCACCGTCGGGGAATTTCACTTCATGCGGCTTCAACGTTGGTCTTATATAATCTTTTGCAATTTCATAAGCATCATCCGCGGTCGGCGCTGAAGTTGAAATACTATCGTCTGCATCTGACCTGATGGAGAAACGGATAATAACCAGAATAAAAAGTATAATAAAGATCCAAAATGCCCACATTGCTTTGTTTGTGGTTCTTTTTTTTTCGGCATTTTCAGCCAGATAATCCCTCTTCATATCCCAAACATTTTGCAGATTCGCTGCTTTTTAAAAAAAACGCTGCGGAATTATTTTTGTTTTAACTTAATAAAAATCATAGCAGCGTCTCGCCCCTTCAAATTTTTTCTCAACATCTGTTCTTGACGGCAATGTAGTTACGTAGCCTACGCTTGCCTCAGTAGTTCCGCTTGTGTTACTGTAATTTAAACCTGATGCGGGCACATCATGACTAACCCCCATACGCAATTTTTCGCCGCCTTCCCTGTTGATGAACAGGTCAAATATAAATGATACTACAATAGCGCTGGGGCCACCATTTATGCCGCCGCCACGGTACCATAAACCTGCATTGATATTGGCCCGCTTATATTGAAAACCGATACTGTAGGACTGCGCATTTGATTGTTTGTAAAATACTACCGATGGGATTATATATGATTTATCTTCCTCATAATTATTGTCATACTGATTAAGGTCCCAGCGATAACTTACATGGCCATTAAAGCGCATGGGCAGCCTTGCCGGCGCGCCCGAAAACGACTCATTTGGCTGATTAACGTGTTGAAATGCACCGCCAATATCAAATTCACCTGCTACCATGTTAATACCGGCGCCCGAATCAAAATAAAACTTATTATTAAACTGGGGCAATCCGGCTGCTGATACTGAACCGGGTATGTACCCCGTCTGCGGGTCAATCTGGTCGCCAAAAACAAGTTTGCTCCAATCTACAACCCGGTTACTTACCCCTGCCTGTAATCCAAATGACAAAACAAAATCCTGTGAACCAATACTATAGGAATAAAGCCCCGATATGTTGGTTGTTGTAAGATAGGCTGTTCCTTCGCTGCTCCGGGTAACCATTAATCCAACGCCGCCGCCAAATTTCGGTATATTCAAATCAACAGATGCCGTAAGGTAATTAAAACTGCCGGGTATCGAAGTAAACTGGTTCCTGTAGATAAGGTTCATCCTCAGGTCCCCTTCAAATTGCCCTGTGAGTGCAGGATTAAGGTAAAGCGGTGCGTTGAAAAACTGTGAATACATGTGATCCTGGGCAAAGGTATTTAAACCGGCCGGCAACAACAGTATCCATAAGACCAATCCCTTTAACAGTTTCTCCATCAATTATCTTATTAAGTGTATTACACCTACTCTTTTAGGTAATGAATTGTTGATCACATTACCTTTCCATTCAGTACCATTGATAAATGTTGCCGATGCCTGCCATACATACACACCCTGTGGCGCAGCAACTCCTTTAAAAGTACCATCCCAGCCCTCAACCGGGGCCCCTTTGTCATCGAGTTTGGTTGTTTCCCAGATTAATTGAGAGAAATTATTAAATATCTGCAGGTGCCATACCCTGATACCCGACCCTTTTGCCATAAATGTCTTCAATTCAATTGTGCCGCCGCCGGGTTCAAAGGCATTTGGCAAATAAAGCTGACCGGGGACGCCGGTTACACGCACAATGTGTGAAATGGTACTGTCGCAACCCGAAGCGGTTGCAGCTGTCAGGGTAACTTTATAAACGCCGGTATCGGCATAAGTATGCCCCGGGTTTTGGCTTGCTGAACTTTGCCCGTCGCCAAACGTCCAATGCCAAGTTGCCGGGTTCCCGGTTGTAAGGTCAATAAAGTTAAAATGATAATTGGGTATGCTGGCTATACTATCCGGCTTTTCGGTAAATTGTGTAGCAGGCGGTGCCGTAACATTAATATAAGCTGTTTTTGAAATTACATTGGTGCAGTTGGTAACCGGGTTTGTAGCGGTTAAAGTAACCGTAAACGGCGATTTTTTAAAGTTGTAAACATGCGGCGGCGGTAAAAATGTACTTGCATGGGCCGATCCGTCTCCAAAATTCCAGTCATAAACTAATGATTTGGCCTGTATGCTCGGGTCGTCCGGGGTTTGATTGGTAAAATTAACGGTTACATTTTTACAACCTGTGGTATTATCAGCCGTAAATTGCGGAAATGGCACGGGGTAAACATCAACCCGCAAAGCCGGCGAAGATTCAACGGTCGTACAACTGTTCCCTGCTGTGATGGTAACATAATAGGTGCCAACGGTATTAAAGGTATAGGGGAGGGGTGCATTTCCACCCTGGCGCCTGTCAACCACTGTATGGTTCACATCATAAATTGTATAATAGTAATTGTCGCCCCCGAAAGAGTTATTTATAAAATTTAAAGTCAGCGGGACGCACCCTGTGTTTGTCCCGTTTTCAATAAACATTTGTGCAATAACATTTGTGACGGAAATAGTGATAGGTATAATATTGCTTTGACCTGTATTACCGCAAAAACCGGTGGCGACCATATACAATGTATATTGCAAGGTACTCTTAGTGGTTATTGGGTTAAACTGCACCTCGCTTTTATCTGTTTTCGTAATTTGCTGAACGAGCGTTGCACCATTGTATAAATAATAGGTATAGCTCTGGTTATTGCCCGGCGAAAAATTATCTACTGCCAAAGTAAACGGTGAGCAGCCAATAATTTGCCGCGGCGTAATATAAGCAACAGGGGTTTGGGGCCTCACGGTGATTTTAAAAGTAAACGGCGGCCTTTGCATGCAATTGTTCACAATATATAAGGATACGGTATAAACCGTATCTTTTCCGTTTGCCGCCTGGCTAAAGGTATGTGACGGGCTTACGTTTGTTGATTGGGCTGTGCCATCGCCAAAATCCCATAAAAAACTGGTGCCGGTTAATACGTTTGAAGTATTGGCGAAATTAACTGTTAGGTCCCCGCATCCGCTGGATTTATCGGTCGTAAAACTTGCGGTCACGTCATTGGCGTCCTGTATGTGTAATGTGTCCGTGGTGCTTGCGCATGGGGGCAGGCTTTTTATGGTCCATACAAAAGTAAAATTATTACCCGGCGATAAGCCCGTTACCTGTGTCTGAGCGTTGTTTGGCGATACAATTGTAGCTGCAGGCCCCGCCGTTTGTGTCCAGACGCCGGTAAACGGCGACGGGTTGTTGCCCTTGAGCGTTGTGGTTGTTGCGCCGCACAAATTTTGGTTGCCGCCTGCAATTGCCTGCAGGGCAGGTTGGTTTACCGTGATAGTGGTCACAGTCGAATTTTGAATACTGCATAAACCACTTTGCACCACGGCCCTGTATTGGGTGGTTTGGGTAAGGTTAAGATATGGCAACGATGTTGCTGTATTGATGATGGCCGGCCAGGTAGCTCCGTTGTCTGTTGATGCTTCCCATCTTACTATACTGCCAACCTGCCCGGTCAGCGTGATGCTGCCGCTGTTGCTTCCCGCACAAACGGTATTAGCCCCTGTCGTAGTGCCCCCGGTAGTAGGTGCATCGTCTGTAATGACCACTGAAGCGGAGTTTGGCAAACATGGCGCTGCCGGGTTTATTGTCCAGGTAAACTGATAGGTATTGCCCGGAATCAGTCCGCTGACAGTAGTTTTTGCTTGCGTGGCATCCAAAAAAGTAACGCCTGTTTGCCCCGAAGTAAGAGCCCATAATCCGGTATTTGGCGCGGGGTTATTACCTTGCAGAATGTAAGAGGTGACATTACATATTTCCTGACTGGTTCCGGCATTTGCCGTTACAGCAGGAGGGTTCACGGTGATCACTGTAACCGTGGAATAAGCGAATGTGCAAACCCCGTTTTGTACAACGGCCCTGTATTGGGTAGTTTTGGCGAGGTTAAGGTACGGCAGCGATGCACCTGTATTGATAATGGCTTGCCATGTGGCGCCGTTGTCTGTCGATGATTCCCATCTTAATAGGTTGCCAACTTGCCCCGTCAGGGTGATAGCGCCGCTTATATTGCTTCCTGCGCAAAAGGCGTTAGCCCCCGCCGTAGTGCCCCCGGCAGAAAGTGCATCATCTGTGATGACTACCGAAGCGGAGTTTGGCAAACAGGGCGCTGCCGGGTTTACCGTCCAGGTAAACTGATAGACATTGCCCGGAACCAGTCCGCTGACAGTAGTTTTTGCTTGTGTGGCATCCAAAAAAGTAACGCCTGTTTGTCCCGAAGTAAGGGCCCATGAACCGGTATAAGGTGCAGGGTTATTGCCTTGCAGAACGTAAGATGTGACATTACATACTTCCTGATTGGTTCCGGCATTTGCCAGTATAGCCGGCGGGTTCACCGTGATAACAGTAACAGTAGAATAGGCGATTGTACAAACCCCGTTTTGTACAACGGCCCTGTATTGGGTAGTTTTGGCGAGGTTGAGGTATGGCTGCGACGTACCCGTATTGATAATGGCCTGCCAGGTGGTTCCCTTGTCAGTAGATGATTCCCATCTTAATATATTGCCAACCTGCCCCGTCAGGGTGATGCTGCCATTGTTGTTGCCTGCGCAAGTGGTATTTGCCCCTGCCGTAGTGCCCCCGGCAGAAAGTGCATCATCTGTAATGACCACCGAGGCTGAGTTTGGCAAACAGGGCGCTGCCGGGTTTACCGTCCAGGTAAACTGATAGACATTGCCCGGAATCAGCCCGCTGACAGTGGTTTTTGCTTGTGTGGCATCCAAAAAAGTAACGCCTGTTTGTCCCGAAGTAAGGGCCCATGACCCGGTATAAGGCGCCGGGTTGTTGCCCTGCAGGGCGTAGGTGGTGGCATTACACACTTCCTGATTGGGTCCGGCGTTTGCCGTTACAGCAGGCGGGTTTACGGTAATTACGGTAACAGTGGAATAGGCGAATGCACAAACTCCGTTTTGCACAACGGCCCTGTATTGGGTGGTTTTGGCAAGGTTAAAGTATAGCAACGACGCACCTGTATTAATAATGGCCTGCCAGGTGGTTCCGTTGTCTGTTGATGATTCCCATCTTAATATGTTGCCAACCTGCCCGGAAAGTGTAATGGTGCCGTTATTGTTTCCCGCGCAAACCGTATTAGCCCCCGCCGTAGTTCCCCCGGCAGAAGGTGCATCATCGGTAATGATTACACTGTTGCTGCTCGATTGGCAGCCGGGGATGGTTATTGTCCATGTAAATGAATAAGTATTGCCGGGGGTCAATCCGCCGGCAATAGCGTTTGGTTTGGTACTATCATTAAAAGTAACAGTCCCGGCGGGACTAACGGTCCAGTTCCCGGTACCAGCCGGGGGGGTATTTGCATTAAGCTGATATGTTTTAATGTTACATTTTTCATTATTTGGGCCGGGATTCGACGTAGCAGGCAAAGGCAGTACGGTTATTGTTACCGTTACCGGGATGCCGGGGCAGAAGCCGTCGTACGGCGTAATAATATAGCTAACAGTACCCGAAGCGGCGCCGGTATTATTCAAAACATCATTTATAGTGTTTGAAGCTGTTGCCGTAAGTTGCTGGCTATTGCCGGCGATGCTGCCTGTTACGGTGCTGGTCCAGGTATAGCTTGTGCCCGCAATATTGGGTATTAAATTGATAGTACCCGCGCTATTGCTGCAAATGGTATTATTTACAGGTGTGGCATTAAGCGCGGGCTTAGGTTTAACCGTTACTTTTAGCGAGAAAGGTGTGCCGGTGCAGCCGTTGGGATCTTTCGGGGAAATGATATAAGTCACAACTGCGTCAGCTGCACTGTTATTGGTCAGAACGTCATTTATAGCCGGGCCGTTTCCGTTTAAAAATCCGGTAGCCGTTCCTGAGGTAAGCGTTGCGGTCCAGCTATAGGTGCTCCCTGCCACCGCCGAAGTAATAGTATAATTAACGGGATTGCCTGTACATATCTGTTGTGTCAGCGGGCTTGTAATATTGTTTACCGGGAAAATATTTATAGTAACGCTTGTAAGTATATCTGCGCAGGCACCTGTCAACTGGGTTTTAACATCAAGTGTAACTGTTGCGCTGCCTGCGTTTATTTCTGCAGCAGTTGGCGTAAAACCGGTTATTAATGTGTTAGGGGAAGAAAAAGTCCCGGCGCCCTTCCATTGAACAGAAGTAAAACTTCCTGCCGGGTTTACATGTCCTGTTAAAGTCGCCGAACTGCCGGGGCAAATAGTTGGGCTGGGGTCTATTGTAACCAGCGGTACGTTCTGAAAATTAAGTTTTTGCGATTTGGTTACTGTCCCGCAGCTGTTTTGTTCGCTTGCGCTTACCGTATAAACACCATAACCGGTAAATTTAATTTGCGGATATTGACTACTGGCCGTTGTGCCGTTTGTAAAGCTGTAAGTACCGCCGGTAACTGTCCAGGCATAAGTATTTGGCTGCGGTTGCGCAGTGCCTGAAATACTGGTTTGGGTTATGCCCGGATTTGTATTAAAACTGTAGGTTTGACCAGTTCCGCAAATTGCTGCATCAGGCGATAATGTAATAACCGGCGGGGCGTCAACATATATAGTTTGGGTGGCCGAGGTTGTTGCACAGCTTGTTGATGCAATGCTTAAAGTAACATGATACGTGCCGTATTGAGAAAAAACGAATTGGGGCTGATGACTGGCGGCCGTAGTGCCGCCGGCATAAGTTACTCCGGCAGGCCCTGTAACCGTCCACAGGTAAGTATTACTGTTATTACATGCGGGATCAACAACCGAATTGTCTGTAGGGATAACCGGATTTAACAGGCAAACGGTTGAAGGCAGGGTGAATTTAGGCTGCGGGGGATTTTGAATACAAATAGTTTGGGTGACATTTGATGCCGTACAAACTGCGCCCGTTGTGCTGTTATTCAACTGAAGCGTAACCGTATGATTGCCGTTTGTAGTAAACTTGTAAGTAAAAGGCTGACCTAAAGTATAGTTTCCGGCTATAAAACGGCCATCTACATACCATGTATAACGTGCATTTGAATTAGTGCAGGTTGAACCAACGGTGGCGTTGGGGTCCTGGCCGGGGTCTGATGTATTGGTAAAAGTAACCGTAGTATTTGCACATGCGGCAGGCGGAAAGGTAAAGCTGTTTGTGGGGGCCTGCAGCACTTTTGCATAACCGGTAATAGGGGATACTACGTTGCTGCAATATGGGCTTTGGGGTTGTATGCCAACTTCAAAAGAATTTTTTTGTCCGCTTGTAGTGGTATGACCGCAGGAGCCGGTGGTATAATTATGGGAGATTTGCCCGTTTAAATTACTTATATCGCAAAAAGTATAGGTGTTAGACGAACCATCGCCCCAGCTTATAAAATAAGTAGTGCCGGGGAAGTTATTTTGAATACCGGCAGTACCGCTGGTAATAACATTGTAGCTCAGCGAACCCCCGCCGGCGCTCGTTAAACAAACCACATTGCTGTTTGAAACAGCAAAGGCATTGTTAATCACATTATTTAACAAAGTATAGGCCTGAGTACTAATAGAGGTTCCGTTGGTTGCTTTTACAATGATGGTATAATTAGTTGCCTTTGCCGTAAAGCTGCCGGAAGGGGCCAGTGTTACCGTTCCCTCGGAAGATTGTGTTGATTCATTAAAGAAACTGGCTGTTGAAGAATTTGTGCTGGAACCATCACTGAAACTAAACGGATTGTTAGCACTGCCGTTGCAAACTCCAAACACCCAGGGATTAGTGCTTATTGCGGACGGCCCTGCAATACCGGTAGTAATACCTGCGGTAACAATTGCCCCGGCAGCAACAGTAAAAGAAGCGGAGGGGGCGCTCGAAACAACCGGGGAGGTGGATTTTACCACTAATGTATAGGTGCCTGCCGGAGTGCCTGCCGGTATCACACCGTTTACAAATGTTCCATAAAAACCTGCAAAAGTACCTATTGGTGCGCCCGGTAAAATAGTACCCGATGAATTGGCGAGGTATAACTTAAATACATTGGTCTGGCTGATACAGCCGCTTGCCGTGCTGATGTTAAAAGGCGCGGCAATAGTTGAACCGGGCGTATAGGTGCCGCCGGTGAAATTTTGTATCGTTATTGTCTGAGCTGAAACCGGTTTTAAAGCAAATGCAGCAAAAATTAACAATAAAAATAAACTTTTAGTAAAAATTTTATCCATCAAACTGAATTAAATTACAAGCAATACTTTTAATTAATTATTTACCGTTCCAAATTAATACTTCTAAAGTAATGCTATTGTTACACAAATAACAAATTTTTCATCACAATAT
>JBIOHE010000092.1:0-13876 GCA_044448725.1 Sphingobacteriales bacterium
ACAAGATGTAGCAGTTCAGGAGGCGAAAAAAATCGCACGACTACAGAAGGAGTTAGCTAAGTATGGATATAATATTCAAAAAGCAGCTTGACTATGAGTGTCTTACAAAGGCGTCATTATAAACGCAGTGAAGGATCTTCTCCCAACATAAAAGTAGCCGCCATGCCTGTTGCCGCGCGCAAACGCCCAGTATGACAAAAGCTTAATGCATACGAACCGGCGGCCATTCCATAATGTCCTTATTTAAAAAGTGCCAGTCCGGGTTTTCTTCTTCGATTAGTTTGTTTTTTTTAATCCTTACCCAGCCTTTAATTTCTTTTTCCCTTTCTATAGCATGGTTTATGTATTGGTACCGCTCATACCACAGCAAATAATAACATTTGTATTTGCTGGTATAGCTATTTTCCTGATCAAGGCCAAAATAATGTTCATACAATCTTCTGTCCAAATCATTTGTTACACCGGTATAAAGTACTGTTTTACTATAGTTTGTAAGCATGTAAGCGTAGAAATTGTATTGCCGCATGGAATAAAAATAGATAATTTATTTCGGTTTTTCATGTTGATACAATGCATCTTTTTTACCTGGCATGTGGTTAGCCTGTCGCTTCAAGATCCTTCACTGCGTTCAGGATTACAACATAGATAGATGGTAAAAGGGACTGGAACTCACATCCTCCCCGGCTCCATATACAACCCAAAATCACTCAAGGCAATACAAACCGGCGATTTGGTAATGCGCAGCCTTACTTTACTGGCGCTTACTGCCTGCGGTAAGCGGATTAGCCGGTTGCCGCCGATGCTGGTTGCTTCGGCTATTTGTTCCCATTTGCCATCTTTAAAAATATCAACAGCAAAGGCTTCAATACGCTGACCAAGTTTAATGTTCTCGCGTAATCTTATCACATTGAAGGTTTTATTCTTGTGCAGGTTAATAATCAGTTGAGGTGTTGTTATATTGTCGTCCGTGGCCCAGTAGGTATAACGGCTGTTGTCTGATAAATTTTGCGGGCCAAACTTTTTACTGTTGCCGCCGCGGATGTTACTGGCTTTTAAGGTGGCGCCTGCTGCAAGGTTATGGGCGAAAGTTTGTTTTAAGATCTGCCCGAATTGCTTTAGTGCATTTACATCATTCTCATACAAAAGGCCGCGTCTGTCGGGTGAGAGTCCAAGGTCAAGGCATGCACCGCGACCTACACTATGGTAATACAAGTTCAATAACGTATCCGGCGATTTTACTTTATCGTCCTGATCTTTATGGTAAAACCATCCCGGCCTTAAAGCTACATCACATTCGGCAGGCATCCAGTACTGTCCGTCGCGTTGACCCTCAGTTCCTTCAAAGTCTTTGGTGTAGCCATTGCCCGGCTGTTTCCCGGCATCGGGTGCATGGGGCGTATAAGTTGCCCAGCAGGTAAGCCCGGCATGGCCGTTTTCATTGCCGACCCACCGCACATCCGGGCCAACATCGCCAAACAAAACCGCGCCGGGGGCCAGTTTGCGGGGTATGGCCCAGGTAGTATCCCATCCGTAATAGGTGGAACGGTCTATTTTCCGCACTTCACGGGTGCCGCCATAGTAACCGTCGCCGCCGTTGGCGCCGTCAAACCAGGAGATAAATATGGGGCCGTAATGGGTATAAAGTTCTTTTAGCTGCTTGCGGTAAACATTGGTAACATATTCGGGCTTGCCATAAAGGGCGCTGTTCCTGTCCCAGGGCGAGCAGTAAACGCCCATTTTCATCCCCAGCTTATTGCAGGCGTCGCGGTACTCCTGTAAAATATCGCCTTTACCATTTTTATAAGGGCTTTTTGAGATATTATGTTCTGTTGTTTTGGTGGGCCATAAACAAAAACCGTCATGGTGTTTAGCTACAACCACAATACCTTTAAATCCGCCCGCTTTTGCTGCGCCCACAATTTGCATGGCGCTGAATTGGGTTGGATTAAATATTTGCGGGTCTTCATCGCCATAGCCCCATTCCTTATCGGTATAGGTATCCGGCCCGAAATGGATAAGGCAATACATGTCGGTTTCCTGCCATTTTAACTGACGATCAGCAGGCAATGGGCCGAATGGTTTTGGCGCAGGCTGGGAGAATACAAATAAAGTGGTTAACAATAACGACACGGATAGCAGCAGGTGTTTCATTTGAATACGTATTTTTTTAAGGACGTGCTAATGTGGATTTTTTAAATGAACCCTATATGCGATAAGGATCAATACATTTAATTTCTCTAATTCTTTCAAAATCTTTCAAATTTCTTGTAAGTAATTTGAGATTGTTTGTTACAGCGGTTGCTGCAATAATAGCATCAGGAAGTTTTAATTTTTAATTTTTTCTAATTTCTATTAATCGATAATAGTATTAGTGTCAACTAAATATCCCTGTCCCATTCGTTACGGATATCTTTTATAAGAGATTGAAAATCTGCATACTGTTCACCGGTCAGTTTTAAAGCCCCCCTGAAATCGGACGGCTTTTTCTTTTTTAAGCTATCAGACTCATTTAATTCATCAACAGCATATAGTAATACTTCAATTTGTTTACCGATGTATTTTTCGGGTATATGTATAGATACATCCTGTTTTTCCGGGGTTATTAAGGTTCGTATCATTCTTTTTAAAATTTAACAAGTACGTCCAATTTATTTGCGTTATACACAAATTTACATATTATAAATTAACAATCATTATAATGACTAAACTGTTCATAAGGAACCTCTGTTTATGTTACTGCCCCCGGTATCGAAGCAATCAATCTCTTAGTATATTCCTCCTTAGGATGATAATATATCTCATCAGGGTCGCCTGTTTCCACAATTTCTCCTTTATTCATCACCATCATACGGTCCGAGATATGTTTGATTACTGCCAGGTCATGGGAGATAAAAATATACGTGAGGTTAAATTCCAGCTGTAGTTCACGGATCAGATTAAGCACCTGCGCCTGAACGGAAACATCAAGTGCCGATACGGATTCGTCGCAAATGATAAACTTAGGCTGCAATGCCAGTGCCCTTGCAATAACGATACGCTGCCTTTGTCCGCCTGAAAATTCGTGCGGATAGCGGTTAAAATGTTCCGGCAGCAGGTTTACCCTTTCCAGCAGCTCCAAAACTTTTCTTTTTCGTTTGGTATTATTGGCATAAAACTGGTGCACCTGCAATGGCTCCATTAACGAATCGCCAACGGTTAAGCGTGGGTTAAGAGAGGAGTAGGGGTCCTGGAATATAATTTGTATATCACGGCGGATCTCCCTTAGATCATTTTTTTTAAGAAGCCTCAGGTCGGTATTGTTAAAATTTATGCTGCCGGATGTAGGTTCAATCAGTCGCAAAATGCTCCGCCCGAGGGTGGTTTTTCCGCAACCCGATTCACCAACCAAACCAAGCGTTTCGCCGGGATAAACATCAAAACTCACCTGGTTAACCGCCTTAACCACATTTTTTGAACGGCCAAAAAAATTCCTCCCGGTTGGGAACCAGGTATTGAGCTGCGTGATTTTCAGCAAGGGTTCCTGCGCGTACAGCTTTCTTTTTCTTTCCTTAATTTCATCAGCCGGATACAGGTAGCCTTCCCGTATTTTTTCAATACTTACCGCCTTTGTTGCTTCATCATTTAAAAAATCAGCGACAACCGGCAGCTTTTTTAAATGATAATCGGGTGAAGGGCGGCAGGCTAATAAACCCCTTGTATAGGGGTGTTTTGGGCGGGAGAACAAAGTTTTAACGGGGGCTTCTTCCACCACTTCACCTTTGTACATCACCAGCACACGGTCGGCTATTTCGCCAATTACGGCCAGGTCATGCGATATAAATATCAGGCTCATATTGCGTTCGGCTTTGAGCTTCAGCAATAGTTCGATGATTGTTTTTTGAACTGTAACGTCCAGGGCGGTGGTGGGTTCGTCGGCAATCAGTATCTCCGGGTCGCAGGAGAGCGCCATAGCGATCATCACCCTTTGTTTTTGTCCTCCCGAAATTTGATGCGGATAGCTGTCGAAAATCTCTTCCGGTCGGGGCAGCTGTACTTCCTTAAAAAGCTCAATCGTTTTTTCCTTCGCCTCAGCTTTACTTGTTTTCAGGTGTAACTGTATAGCTTCTGTGATCTGGTACCCGCAGGTTAAAACAGGGTTTAATGAGGTCATCGGCTCCTGAAATATCATAGCTATATGATGCCCCCGGATTTTACGCATTTCAGGTTCAGCCAACTGGCATAAACTTGCGCCATTCAGTACAACTTCACCGCTGATCGCCGTTTGATGTTTATCCAGTAAGCGCATAATGGCAAGCGCCGTAACCGATTTGCCGGAACCCGATTCACCTACTATGCCGATAGTTTCGCCTTTGGCCAGTTTAAAAGACACACTTTTAACCGCCTCAAAAAAGCCTTTTTGGGTTTTAAACCTGATACTGAGATTGTTTATCTGCAGCATTATTGCCCTACTATAGTAATATGTCCGTCGCCGATCAGTTCTTCGCCCCGGTAACGCCTGAGTAATTGGGCTGTGGCAATCACGTCTTTTTCGCAATAGGTAGCAATGCGTTGCAACTGATGGTCAACCCAATACACCCTGCCGACCATGCTGCCGTCAATATCATCTTTTGGGGTGGGGATATTAAATATGGCCGTAAGCAAACTCAGGGAGGTGTAATTTTTATAGTCGCCGAACTTCCACAACTCCATGGTATCCAGATGATTTACTTCCCAGGGCTTTTTTCCTGATATTTCCAGTTGGGAAGGAATTTTCAAGCCATTCACCAGCATCCGGCGGCAGATATAGGGAAAATCAAACTCTTTCCCGTTGTGCGCGCATAAAATCAAACTCGGGGGCTGACCAGCCAATAATGCCGAAAACTTCTCCAATAATTCTTTTTCATCATTCGAAAAGAAGGATTTAACCCTCAAACCAACATTTTTCCCGTTGGTAAATATACCTACAGAGATACAAACAACCTTCCCGAACTCCGCCCAGATACCCGCCCGGCCGTAAAACTCCTCAGGTGTTTCTTCTTTACGCTGATATTGAGTTTTAAGCTCCCACAGTTTTTGAAAATGCTCCGGCACTTCATCAAAACTGCTGTATTGCGGAACAGTTTCAATATCAATTACCAACAGGTTATGAAGGTCGTATTGTTCAAGCATTTAGTTTTGCATTTTACGGGGCAATATAGTAAATCAGTTGGCAGTTCTTAGTTTGCAGTTTGCAGTTTTTTTCTAATCGATAGACGAAGACGCAGTATTTTGACTATCAATCGTCTGTTACAAACGGATAAAGCAAACTTTCGCAAACTGCCGCTGCAAACTGCCCACTACTTAGCCAGTACCTCAAAACCAATATGCACCGTATTCCCGTTCCCGTCCACCAAGGTTAACGTATGCTTACCCGGAGGCGGGTTTAAGGCTATCTGGTGATAATCCTTTGTTTCGCCAACATACTGATCATCCAGGTGCCAGAATATCTTTACGCCTGCCTGCCGGTGCGCGGCGTTAAAAATTACTTTTCCGCGGCTCCCGTCCGCCTCCAGCGGGACGTATATTTTTGCGCCGTCTTTGGGGTAAATTACTTCCATCGGGTTGGTGTTTTCAGCCTGAACGCAGTCTGGTCTGAAAGGCGGCAATACATGGTATTCGTAATTTTTTGTTTTATAGTAATACTCCATAGATGGCGGCAAAACAAACCATTTTCTGTTTACGATCTCGCCCGGCGGAACACAATTACCGGTTACCTGCCATTTGCCGTCGGGGCTTAAATGAACCAGTTGGTGATAGGGGCAAACCGGAGCTTTTAAACCGCTTACGGGCACCCATTCGTCGTCTGTATCTTCGCAGTATTCGCCTGCGCGGTAGCCGCTTTGTTTGCAGACTTTTATTTTTACCATTTCGCCCACAGGCATTTCAAACCAGTCGCGGGTTACGGGTAATAACCTGAAAATCTCGAAAAGGGCAGGGGCGGCGGTGTTGATCCCCGTAAGGTTCGGCCTGCCTTCGCCGTCTGTATTGCCCACCCAAACGCCCACTACATATTTAGGCGTAATACCTATGGCCCAGCCATCGCGGAAGCCAAAGCTTGTCCCGGTTTTCCAGGCTACACGCTGACTGGAGCTGAACTGCTGCCAAAGCATTTCTTCGCCGGGGCGCATCACTTCTTCCATCGCCTGCAAAGTGTAGTAAATAGAACCGGCATCCAGCAAACCTGATTTTTGCAGTTCAGGCTTTTTCACAGGCGGCACAGCATAAACGGGGCTGTGATAATCCGTCGGATCATATTTGCCCTTGTATTTATTATAATGATTAAGCACGCGCGCCATATCGGCATAAGCGCCGGTAAGTTCCCAAAGCGTGTTTTCGCCGCCCCCTAAAATCAGGGATAAACCATAATGATCGGCGGGCTTTTTCAGGGTTGTTATACCTACCCGGTGTAAAAAATCATAAAACCGTTCGTACTTAAACTGCTGCAGCATTTTTACCGCCGGTACATTTAATGAACGCGATAAAGCTCTTGATGCAGGTACGGCGCCGTCATAACCCAGGTCGAAATTTTCGGGATGATAGCCAGCTATCTGCGTGGGGATGTCAGGCATCAAACTATTGGGCAATAGCAAACCATCGTGCAGCATAGAGGCATATAAAAGCGGTTTAAGCGTACTGCCGGGACTGCGGGGTGCATTAACAACGTCCACATCGCTTTCCATGGCGGTATCCTCCGGGTGCGAGATATTGCCGGCGTAGGCCAATGTTGCACCGGTTTCCACATCAAGTACCACTGCGGCAATATTGTTGATATCATTTGCCTTTAAAACCTGGTGATGCCGTTCGAGGATCTCATTTACCTGCTGTTGCAGGGAGGCTTTTATACTTGTTTTTATCCTTGTTTCCCCACGCAGGTCATTGTGATGGTCTGCTTTGAACCTTTCGAGCAGGTGAGGGGCCAATTGCGGCAAAGCAACCGGCCTGTCGGGTACAGGTTCCAATTTAGCCAGAGAGGCGGTAGTAGCGTCAATGAAGCCTTGCCTGTGCAATTTATCAAGCAAAAGATTTCGTTTTCTTAACAGGATGGCCCGGTTCCTTCCGGGATGCACTAATGAAGGCGAATTGGGCAATACCGCCATAGCCGCCATTTCGCCCCATGACAGTTTATCAGGACTGCGGCCAAAATAACGCCAGCTGGCGGCGTCAAGCCCTATCACATTACTGCCGAACGGTGCATTGCTTGCATAAAGGGATAATATTTCATTTTTACTGTAGCCGCACTCCAGCCGCACGGCCATAAATAGCTCTTTAAGCTTGTTCCAGAGGGTGCGTTTATGTTTTGTTGCTATGCGGATCACCTGCATGGTGATGGTACTGCCGCCGCTGGTTACTTTTTTTGAATGAAGGTTTTGTTTGATGGCCCTGCCCAAAGCTAAAATATCAAAACCGGGATGGTGCATAAAGCGCTTATCTTCAAAAGCGATGATACATTGCTTAAATTTTTCGGGAACTTCGGCATTCGGCGGGAAGCGCCATTGTCCGTCGGATGCGATGGATGCACCAAGCAATTGGCCGTCCGTATCGTCAATTACATAAGATGCCGGGCTGTTAAAAAGCGGATTTGGCAAACAAAACCAAAAGAGCAGGCCGGATAACAATAAAAACGCCAGGATTATTATTATTTTTGGCCTTATCAAAAAGGTTTTTACACGGCTTAAACTCAATTTCATTTAATCAGGATGAAGGTACACAAGTTATCCATTATTATCCCTGCATACAACGAAGGTAATACGATACATTTGATTTTAAATAAAATTAAGTCGGTTACGCTTATAGACGGCATTAAAAAAGAACTCATTATTGTTAATGATTGCTCTGCCGACCATACCGAGGAAGCCATTAACGATTATATCCGTGAAAACCCTGAACTTGAGATCAGCTATTTTAAGCACGAAACCAACCAGGGAAAAGGCGCCGCGCTGCATACCGGTATCTCCAAAGCGACCGGCGAATATTTGATTATTCAGGATGCCGACCTTGAATATGATCCCGAAGAATATAACGATCTTTTAAAACCCGTGGTCCGCGGCTTTGCCGACGTGGTTTATGGCTCGCGTTTTATGGGTAATAATCCCCACCGTATCCTGTTTTTCTGGCATACTATAGGCAACCGCTGGCTAACTTTTGCCTCCAACATGTTCAGCAACCTGAACCTTACGGATATGGAAACCTGTTATAAACTGTTCGACACCAAACTCATCCAATCCATTAAACTAAGTGAAAAACATTTCGGCTTTGAGCCGGAGGTCACCCAAAAAATTGCCCGTGTACCTAAAATCAGGATTTACGAAGTTGGCATATCCTATTACGGACGTACATACGAGGACGGCAAAAAAATAGGCTGGAAAGACGGTGTAAGGGCAATTTATTGTATTTTGAAATATGGGTTGCTGGGGGTTAAGTGAACTTTGATCGGGCCGGATTAATGGTCAGATGCAAATTGAACACAAAATCTACCGGATCAATAACTGCTTGCACTGTTCAACAGATCAATTGCATCGCTGTTCAGGTGAAGGGTTGTTGCCTTAATCAACTCCGTCAACTGCTTAACACTTGTTGCGCTGGCAATCGGGGCAGTTATTCCGGGGCGCGCCATAATCCAGGCCAGAGCAACGGCTGCAGGGAGGGTATCATTTTCCGCAGCTACTTTATCCAATGCGGCTAAAATTTTATAGCCATGCGGGTTCATGAATTTCTTTACACCCTGTCCGCGGCGGCTGTGCGCCAGGTCATTTTCAGAACGGTACTTGCCTGTTAAAAATCCGCTTGCCAGCGAATAATAGCTGATTACGCCAATATTTCTTTCGCGGCAGATGGGTTCAAGCTCTTTTTCATAATGTTCCCTCGCATACAAATTATATTCGGGCTGCAAACATTCATAAGCGGCTAAACCATTGTCTTTGCTTACCTGCAAAGCTTCTTTCAGCCTTGCGCCGCTATAATTTGATGCGCCTATGGCCCTTACTTTGCCTTGTTTTATTAATCCGGTAAAGGTATCCAATGTTTCATGTAAAGGAGTTCCCTGGTCGTCATCATGCGCCTGGTACAAATCAATATAATCAGTTTGTAAACGTTTTAAGGAATCTTCAACCGCCCGGGTAATGTACTTGCGGGATAATCCCTTTTTACCATCGCCCATAGATTTGCCAACCTTTGTTGCTATGATTACCTGGTCGCGCTTACCCGTTTTTTTAAGCCAGTTACCAATAATGCTTTCCGACTCACCGCCTTTATTGCCCGGCGCCCAGGTGGAGTAAACATCAGCTGTATCAATAAAATCAAGCCCGGCGTCAATAAATCCGTCAAGTACTTTGAATGATTCCTTTTCATCAATCGTCCACCCGAATACATTACCGCCAAATGCAAAAGAATATATTTTTATTCCGGAAGAGCCTATTTCACGTTTTTCCATTTTTTTCAATCTTATTTTAAGTTCAATAAGTAAAGGTAAGGTTATAACGGTTTTTAGCACGGAGTGTTTTTAACTACTTTTATAAAAGGTAGTTTCACTATTTTTGTTATATGGTGATTGAGAGAACAAATGATGAGATTATATTCCGTTTACCAGGTGACATTGATACCACAGGACTTCAGCGAATTGTAAACTACCTGAAATACAAAGAAGCTATCAGGGAAAGTCAGGGTACAGAGGAACAGGCCAATAAGCTTGCAGATGAATCAAAGAAACGCTGGTGGGCTGAAAATAAAGAAAGATTCATCAAGTGAATTTGGTGGTTGATACTAATATACATCTATATTTACTCCCGTGGAAAATGTTACCCCTGATTCAAAAATACTTATTGATATCGTAAAAACTCAAATGCCCTTTGGTAAATATAAAGGTACTTTACTTTGTGATTTGCCAGTATATTACCTGGAGTGGCTGCATAACAAAGGATTTCCGCCGGGCAAGTTAGGGATGCAACTCGGATCTGTTTACGAAATCAAGATTAACGGCTTAAACGCTATATTAACTCATGTGAAACAATCGCTGAAGTGAGTATTGGTTGTAAGGGTTGTAGAGGTTGTAAGGGTTGAAAAGGTTGTAAGTGTTGAAAAAGGAATTGTTTTTTAACTATTATAACCTCTGCAACTATTACAACCCTTTCAACCTCTGCAACACTTACAACTTTTTCTGTAAGGATTTGCTGCTATCCGCGACTAAGCCCTAAAACAGCATTTTCAAACAATTAAAAATCTTAACAAACAATTACTTAACGGTGACCATATGAATGACCGTGGTCAGCGTATATTTAATCACAAACTTTAAAATGATATGAAACGAATTATTTTATACTTAGCCTGCTCCTTATTATTTGCGGGATGCGCTATGGGACAGTCAGGCGACAATGATTACGCGGCATTGCCAAAACCGCCATCGGGAGAAGCGGTGGCCACTTTTGGCGGGGGGTGTTTCTGGAGCATGAGCGAAGCCATGTCCGAACTAAAGGGTGTAGATAAAGTTGTTTCAGGTTATTCAGGCGGCACAACCGTCCGTCCTTCTTACGAAGATGTAGGCACACGCACAACCGGCCATGCGGAATGTGTACAAATCTACTATAACCCCAAAGAAATTAGTTTTACCACTTTAGCAACTGCTTTCTTTTTTGCCCATAACCCTACCGAGCTTAATTACCAGGGGCCCGATGAAGGTACTGATTACCGTTCCATCGCATTTTACCGCACCCCCGAAGAAAAAGCCATCTTACTGGATGTAATTAAAAAGATCAATGCAGAGAAACACTATCCCGAAGCTATCGTGACACAGGTTGTTCCCTTCAAAGTATTTTACCCTGCCGAGAAATACCACCAGGGCTATTACAGGCTCCATGGCGACCAGCCCTATATTAGGGGAGTTTCTGAACCTAAAGTGATGAAGTTCAGGAAGGCGATGAAAGCTGAGTTGAGGCCTGAGTTTCGGTGAGAAGGGTCGGAAAGTCAGTATAAACCTAAGGAAAAAGAGGGTAATACTATTAAGAAAATAGTAAGTTTTTTTTGCCTGAATTTGTATTAATAAAAGATTAGTTCGAAATGGTACAAACAGTTGTAACACCGCTAAACGCGAATTTTGATATGCAGGTGACTTTGCCCGACGACTATGTGGGCAAAAAAGTACATATTTTTTTTTATACTGATGAAGAAGTCCAGGATTCGCCCGCTTCCCTTTTGCCCAAAAAAAAGCCTTCGGATTTTTTCGGGACGCTTAGCCGTGAAGAAGGAGAAAAAATGCAAGCTTATATAACCCAGGGCCGTAACGAATGGAACAACCGCAGTATTTAATTGATACCAATGCCGTTATTGATTATCCCGGCAAAAAAGCCCCAATTTCATTATTTTTGATAAATATTTTTTCTGTGCCCGAGGCTAATAACGTCTATGATAAGTTCACTATCAAAAATATCGTAGATAATCCGGTAGTCGCCAACTCTTACCCTGTAACCTGGCCTGCCGTTTAGTTTTTTGTAGCCGATAGGTTTTGGGTTTTCTTTTAAACCCGCAATGGCATTAAGTATTGGTTCAGCAATATGGTCAGAAAGTTTATCTAATTGCTTTTGAGCTTTTTTAGATAAGACAATGGTGTAGTTAGCCATTTTTTTGTTTTCTGCTTTTCATGTAATCAGAAAACAAAATGCGTTCGCCGGTATCATTTTTTTTTGCTTCGTCATAAAGGCGGACATCTTCTATATCGTCCAACTCCTCCATTATCGTATCAAACTCTTTGGCACTGAGCACCACCAACGATTTGTTACCGTCGGCATCTTTAATATATTGCGGGTGTACTGTAAGCATAGTGGTTTATTTATCCAAATATAAGAGAAATTTATTTCATAAAAAACCGGGCTACAGTTTACTCACGCAGATATTATGGATAATTCCGATTAAGCCACCGTTACTGCATTTATACCGTGAATTGATTGAGCCTAAGCCGGAATTTCAGAAGTAGAGATCAGTGATTGAAGGTAAGAGATCAGGCTAAAACAAAGCCGGGGCTTACACAGTCCCGGCTACCGCACATTTTAAACAGATTTTATATCAAATCAAAAAATTATGGCAGCTTTATAAATAATTACTTTATTTTTAACCAATGAGCAGGTTAAATAACGCATTTGAACTTTTTGATGCTTATAATAAGCATGATCCCCGCAGTTTTACATGGGAAGGTATAAGCGGGCCACAGGAATATTTTTTTGCTGTTAAATTATATGAGTGGGTTTTAAAACTGGATACTGGTGCTGATGAAGAATTATTATTAGCATCCAGGAGCCAGCATATCGGCAGATGGGAAATTCCGCGTGAAGATTACCCGGAGGGACGTGAACCCTATCTAAAGTGGCGTAAGCATTTAGCCCTGCACCATGCCGCCATTGCCGGGCGTTTAATGAAAGAAGCCGGTTATGGTGAGGAAACAATAGATCGTGTTAAGCAAATCATCCTGAAGCAACGAATTAAGGTTGATCCTGATGTGCAGACTATGGAGAATGCACTTTGCCTGGTGTTCCTTCAATTACAATATGAAGAATTTCGAAAAAAGTATGAAGATGAACCGGAGAAAATAATAAATATCCTTAGGAAGTCATTATTAAAAATGGATGAGCACGGGCACCGGCTTGCATTGACACTACCTTATTCGGAAAACGGATTTTACCTGATCAATGAAGCATTAAACAGGTTGAAGCCTAAACAATAAATGAGGTAATGACCCAACGATAAATATCTACCACTCCGGGTCCCCTCACCTAAACGGCGAAGCCCTCATTTATGCCTTTAAAATACCAACACCCTATAAATAATCCTCTCCAACCGTGTGCCGCCTTAGCTTTAGCGGTGGCGCAAGGAGAGGACTTTAACTTCGCTCTTCATTAAACCCTCTCCCCTGCCTGCCGACAGGCAGGTTTGGAGAGGGCAGGGTGAGGCGCAGAGCGTTTATGGGAAAAACTAATTATTCGTTTTCCTTAAGTAAACTACATTGATTGGAGAATAGTTAAAAAAATACTTTCTAATCACTAACCTCCAATCGCTGATCACTCAACCACAGCCCTTAACATCAAAGCCCCAACTGTTACATTAGTCCGGCTGTCAATAATTATGGCGCCGCCGTTTGCTTTATTGTTTTGATAAAGGTCGAAAGCCAATGGCTCGGCGGTTTTTATTACGATGCGACCAATGTCATTCAGCTTAAAATCTTCATTGTATTCTTTTTCCAGCGTGTTGATGTTCACTTTATAAAGTGTTTCCTGTATGCGGCAGCGGGTTACTTTGCTGTTATGCTGAATAAAATAGGTGAGTGAAGTATCCAGTGCACGTGTATCCATCCAGCAAAGGTCGGCTTCAATAAGCTGCGATACTTCGGGTTGATATTGCGAATTTACCAGTACATCACCGCGGCTGATATCAATTTCATCCTTTAAATGGATAGTTACGGACATCCCCGCAAAAGCTTCCGCCGGTTCTTCATCAAGCAGTTCAATTTTATCAATGGTGGAACTGAATCCCGATGGCAACACTGTAACCTTATCATTTACCTTAAATGATCCGCTGGATACACGTCCGGCATAGCCGCGGTAATCGTGCAAATCTTCAGTTTGTGGGCGGATTACCCATTGAACCGGGAAACGGGCATGGGCTGTGCTGTCATCAACTTCAATATCCACATTTTCAAGGAAATGCAATAAGCTGTCGCCTCTGTACCAGTTGATATTTATGGAAGGATAAACAATATTGTCACCTTTTAAAGCGCTTACTGGGATGTAGTTTACGTTTTTCAGGCCGACTTTAGCTGCCAGGGTTTTATAATCACTGACAATTTTATCATAAACCTCTTCGCTGTAATCAACCATAT
>JBIOHE010000093.1:0-13873 GCA_044448725.1 Sphingobacteriales bacterium
ATATTATAGTATATAATACTGCAAATTATTTATTTTTGACAGGCATTAACTATAGATTATTAATTATTCACCAGGAATGGAAAAAATAAAACCAAACATTAAACCGGATACTGTGTTAGATGACATAGATTTTGCGATCATCAGTTTCCTTCAAAATGACGGCAGGACATCGTTTACCGTTATTGCTGAAAAACTGAACGTATCCATAGGTACTATCAGGACGAGGTTTAACCGGCTTTTAGAAGATAATGTGATCACCATTATTGGCAGGGTTGATCCGGGCAAGGTTGGTTTCCGGTCGTATGCCCATGTGGCCGTTTATGTAAGGCCGGCCACTTTAAAAGAGCAGGTAGCTAAGGCCATAGCCATAATGCCCGAAGTCAGTTTTTTAGCCGGCACTTTTGGCGAGTATGACCTGGAAGTTGATGTGATGTGCAGGGACAATGACCATCTGGTGGATTTTGTCAATAAAATATCGATGGTTGAAGGGGTTTTTCAAACAAAAACAACCATCTATTTTAAAGTTTACAAATATGCCCAGCCCGACCTGGGCTTATTGGAAAAATAAAATTTATTACAGGCTGAAGGTTGCTTGTTTTCGATTATATTTACAATGCTTTATGGCCGGGATCAGGATGGGATTTAGCTACGAAAAAATCACATTGGTATGAAAATTAAAAAAAAGCTTTTTTTAGGGTTTGGATTATTATTTGTGGTGGTGCTGTTTTTTGGCGCTGTTTCTATTTATTATATTGAAGAGATATCAGAAACTGCAAAAGTCACCTTAAAAAACAACTACCAAACCCTGATGTTTACCAGGGAAATGCGATCTGTTTTGGATGAGAACAATTTGCCGTTAACTTCAAAAGCGGCTGATACCTTCGACAAATCTCTTAAAAAACAGGAAAACAATATTACCGAACCAGGTGAAAAGGAAGCAACCGCCGGTGTGCGCAAGGGCTTTGAATTGATTATTGATCCTAAGCTAAACATTTCGCAAAAAGAAGCCGCTATTGAAGATGTCCGCTCCTTGCTAAAAACGATAGACGGTCTAAACCTGACGGCAATTGTGTCCGAGGAAAATTCCACACATACCACGGTTAACAAAACAACGATTTTCCTTGGGTCGATGGCTTTAATAACCTTTTTGATACTTTTTGTATTGATTGCCGGTTTCCCGGGTTTTATAATTAACCCGCTTAATGAGTTTGCTGAAGGTTTACAAGACATCAGCCAGAAAAATTATGGAGTGAGGCTCGATTTTACAACAAGCGAAGAGTTCACCAAATTGTCGGGAGCATTTAATACAATGGCGACCAGTCTGGCTGATCATGAAATTACAAGTCTCACAAAAATATTATCCGAAGAAGCCAGGATAAAAGTGCTGATAGAAGAAATTCCGGATGTAGTGATTGGGGTGAACGGCGACCACGAAGTGCTGTTTATGAATGCTGCCGCGAAGACATTGTTAAACCTTGAGCATATTCAGGTTATCGGCAAATCAATAGTCAGTTTGATCACAGACAGTCCTTTATTAAAAATTATTTTAGATAATGCAGAATTGGATGCTCCTTTAATGGTTGAGCAGGATGGTGAAACAGCCGCTTACCATCAAAAAAACATTGAGATTGTAGTGCCAAATTTAAAAGTAAACCCCACTTACGCGGTGCAGTACTCGGGATTTACCGATGGAATAATTTACATTTTAAAAAAGGTTGATTAAACCTTGCAGGGTTACTTTTTCAATCCAATTTCCCTTAAACGCTCGTCAAGATATTCGCCGGCGGTAGTATCAGTATATTGTTTCGGGTGCTCATTGTCTATACATGATGATAAACAGGTAAGGTCCATGTCCGCTTTTGGGTGCAGGAAAAAAGGTACCGAATAACGCGAGTACTTCATCAGTTCGCGCGGCGGATTTACCACCCTGTGGGTTGTTGACCGAAGTTTATTATTGGTTAAGCGCTGTAACATATCGCCTACATTAACCACCAGGTCTTCACCGTAAGCCTTTACCGGGAACCATTCATTATCGCGGGTAAGTACCTCAAGTCCATCGGCGCTTGCACCAATTAAAAGGGTGATCAGGTTGATATCTTCATGTGCTCCGGCGCGTACTGCGCCTTCGGAAATTGCATCAGGATCGGCTATCGGGAAATAATGCAGGGTACGTAATATGGAATTGCCGTTATGCACTTTTTCATCAAAATAATTTTCGGGCAGCCCCAGGTAAACGGCTATGGCCTGCAACAGGTATATCCCTGCAGTTTCCAGTTTTCTGTAAACCTCCAGCGTTGTTGAATTAAAAGAAGGCAGCTCTTCTGCTGCAATATTATCCGGATATTCATCTTTCGGCAGGTAACCATCGGTAACCGTTTGGCCAATCTGCCAAAACTCTTTTAAATCGGGTGCTTTAAACCCTTTGGCTGTTTCTTTCCCTTTGCCTGTGTAACCACGCTGTCCCGCAAGACCAGGTATTTCATATTTTAATTTTACAGCATCGGGCAGCGCGAAAAGCGCTTTTACATCCCCGTAAAGTTTGTCTATGACAGCCTTATCCAATCCATGATTGGCAATGGTAACGAACCCTGTTTCGTTAAAAGCCTTTCCAATTGCATTCGAGAATTGTTTACGCTGACCTTCATCGCCGTTTATATAGTCATTCAAATCAAGCCGGGGGATATTTACGGTTTCCATTGTCGATGTTTAAATTTTTGGCAAAACTATTTAATAAAAAAATAGTTGTATAGTAATCAGGCGAAAAAAACACCTGTTTAATAAATTCATTTTCAAATATCCCCTCAACAACATTTGATTAAAACGATTATCAGCCCAGGCATTTTCACTTCTATTGGGCCAATGGTTAAATTATTATCTACAGTAAACAATTATGAAAACATTAAGTAAAATATGTGGAATTGTTTTGTTAGCGGTTTCGCTGATACTTTCCATTCCATCTAAAAGTCGGGCACAGGAAGGTGGCAATATTTCCGATCAGGAATTTTATGATAACCTGCAACCTTATGGCACCTGGATTTCTGACCCTGATTATGGGAACGTTTGGGTTCCTGACGTAGAAGACGGGTTCAGGCCTTACGCCACACGTGGTCACTGGGTTGAAACAGACTACGGCAATACATGGGTTTCGGACTATCCATGGGGTTGGGCAACTTTTCATTATGGCCGCTGGCGCTTTGATGATTATTACGGCTGGGAATGGATACCAGGGCACCATTGGGCACCGGCCTGGGTTAGCTGGCGCCATGGCGGCGGCTATTATGGCTGGGCGCCTCTGACTCCGGGCATTAGCATCAGTATAGAAATTGGCGGAGGATCTCAAATACCTGATAATTATTGGGTATGTGCGCCCCAGGCATATATTAACCGGCCCAATATCGGGAATTATTATGTCCCTCCTTCCAGATCAGTTAACATTATACACAACACTACCATTATCAATAACACTTATGTTTATAATAATCAAACTTATATTTCCGGCCCCCGTCCGCAGGAAATCAGGCAGGTAACACATCAGAATGTCAGGGTGTATAATATCACCAATATCAACAATACTACAACTGTTAATAATATTCACAACAACACCATAAATATTTACAGGCCGGCTGTTCAGGCGGCGCCTGCTGCGCACCCCGTGCGGGTGGTTGATGCTACTGCCTATAAGCAGCAAAACCCTAACCAGGCAATTGGTGGCAAAGATCCTGGCGGCGTCCCGGCATTTCACCACAATAATGCAGCAAAACTTGCAATCGTTGCAAAAAGTCCGGCTCCTGATAGTAAGGTAGTACGGGTTAACCCTGTAAATAACCGGGCTAATAATGCCCGGCCTGTTACCAGCCCCGGCCAACCGGTTACTGCGAAGCAGCCGCAAATACAGAACAATGCCCAGGCACAGCAAAAGCAGCAGGTTCAGCAGCAGCGCGGGCTTCAACAACAAAAAGCCACGCAGCAAGCTAATCAACAAACTCAACAGCGGCAGCAGCAGGCAGCACAACAACAAAAAGCGGCACAACAGGTGACGCAGCAAACGCAACAGCGGCAGCAGCAGGCAACTCAACAACAAAAAGCGGCACAACAGGTAACGCAGCAAACGCAACAACGGCAGCAACAGGCGGCACAGCAGGCAACTCAACAACAAAAAGCGGCACAACAGTCTGCCCGGCAAACCCAACAACGGCAACAACAGGCCGCTCAGCAACAAAAAGCGGCACAACAGGCAGCCCAGCAAACCCAACAACGGCAACAACAGGCCGCTCAGCAACAGAAGGCGGCGCAACAGGCGGCGCAGCAAACTCATCAGCGGCAGCAGCAGGCTGCACAACAGGCGCAACAGCAAGCCCAGCAACGGCAGCAGCAGGCAGCCCAGCAAACGCAACAACGGCAGCAGCAGGCAGCCCAACAGGCAGCCCAACAGGCAGCTCAGCAAACTCAGCAACGGCAGCAGCAGGCAGCCCAACAGGCGCAACAGCAAGCCCAGCAACGGCAGCAGCAGGCAGCCCAACAGGCGCAACAGCAAGCTCAGCAACGGCAGCAGCAGGCAGCTCAAAAGGCGGCCCAGCAACAGGCGGCTCAAAAGGCAGCTCAGCAACGTCAGCAACAGACCAAACAAAAACCGGTTCCTAAAGATCAACAGCAACAGAACCAATAGCTTTCAGGACGCCAAATAATAAAAATAGCACCTATAGACTTAATATTCAGTTTTTAGGTGCTATTTTTGTGGCCAAATAATTTACATGACCTGCTTTTTTACCTCCCGATTTTATAAATACCTATTGCCGGTACTGCTGACAGGTTGTTTGCTTTTTGCAAACGAAACATCGTTTACACGACTAATTG
Source organism: Sphingobacteriales bacterium (assembly GCA_044448725.1). Taxonomy (GTDB): domain Bacteria; phylum Bacteroidota; class Bacteroidia; order Sphingobacteriales; family Sphingobacteriaceae; genus Mucilaginibacter. Next base: position 4,855 of record JBIOHE010000093.1, read on the forward strand.
TTCCGACATACCCTTCTCACATTGTATTTATTGAAGACTCGTGGACTGAAGCCTTAAAACAGGCGAAATTACAGCACAAATATATTTTTGTTGACGCTTATGCCAGTTGGTGCGGCCCTTGTAAGATGCTTAAAAACACCACATTTACCGATGCAAAGGCAGCGGCGTTTTATAACAGCAATTTTATAAATGTATCTATTGATATGGAAAAAGGTCAGGGTCCTGCACTTGGCGCACAATGGGGATTAACAGCTTACCCAACGCTAATTATATTTAATCCGGCGGGGAAACCTGTTTTAGGGACGGTTGGTTTTATTAATGCGACTGAACTGATACGGTTTGGCAAACAGGCATTGAGCAAATAAAAAAAGCCGCTCCGCTAAACTATCTGCCGGTAAATTTGTTAACCTGTTATGGATAACAATATTTATTTATTAGCTACCGACCCGTACAATCCCTGCCGGGATGTTATTCATTCAAGGGACACCCGTTTAAAAATCAGGGTTTTCTGTCTTGATGAAGAACCTTTTAAAACCAACGGCAACGAAATACAACTTTACGGTTATGCCGATAGTAAATTATATGCTTTTGAAACTATAAATATAACGGCCGAAGACGCACTGGACGTTGTTGATGCCATACAATGGTATGCAGCCTATATCGACTTCCCTGATATGGAAATATTACCCGATGATCCGCGTCCGGGCAGCCTTGCTGTTTGAGGGGAATGCATAATGCTAATCAAGAGTCAAGAACCAAGAGTCAAGAACCAAGAGTCAAGAACCAAGAAAATAGCTTGACATATATAAATCCGCCAGCTAAAAAATATTTAACCAAATATTTCAGTCCATTACCGTAAATAAACAGATTTCTGCCTTTTTCCTGATTCCCGGCTCTAATATCCTTACTCTTGATTCGCATATTTAATCGCCCCTGCCAAAATGCCTCTCTCTGTCTGCTTTATTTGCCAGGTGAGCTTGTTCTATATCATATTCCAGTTCAGGATCGATGTTTGATTCTTCAACCTTTTTCGCCTTTTCCATCAGCTCTTCGTGGTGATCCTGTAACCATTGAAGCTGTTTTTTGCCATAAGAAAGGCGTGTAAACAATACAAATAACACGGGAACAATGAAAATCGATATCGTTGATGAGGCGATCATTCCGCCCAACACGGCAATACCAATGGTATTCCTGGACTCTGCGCCGGCGCCGGTTGCAAATACCAGCGGCAACACACCGAAGACGAAGGACATGGACGTCATAATGATCGGTCTGAAACGCAGGCGTACCGCTTCGATGGTCGATTGTAACAGCGGCTCGCCGCGGTCAACGCGCAACTTGGCGAATTCAACGATCAGGATGGCATTTTTAGCCGACAGGCCAATTAGTGTAAGAAGGCCGATTTGGGCGTAAACATTGTTGGTGATTTCTTTACCTGTTATAAAGGGAAAAAGTGTAAGGAAAACGATGGCGCCAAAAGCGCTGACAGGCACTGCGAGTAGTACGGAAAATGGTACCGACCAACTTTCGTATAATGCCGCAAGGAAAAGGAACACAAAAATGATAGAGAACAGAAAAATATAGATTGTGATATTCCCTGCCTTGATCTCCTCATAGCTAAGGCCCGAAAATTCATAAGTATAACCGCGCGGCAATGCTTTGGCCGCAATTTGTTTAAGCGCATCCAATGACTGACCGCTGCTGTATCCCGGTGGAATAGAGCCGTCCACTTCGGCCGACCGGAAAATATTAAAGTGTGATATGGATGTTGCGGTCGCATCGGCTTTGTAAGTTACCAAAGTGCTCAATGGCAGCATGTGGCCGGCCTGGTTGCGCACATAATATCTGTTTATATTGCTGATTAACGCCCGGTAAGCCGTGTCGGCCTCAATAACAGCATGATAAGTACGGTTGTATAATGTAAAATTATTTACAAATAAACTGCCCATGAAGGCCTGCATGGTGGAAAACACATCGGATATCTTTACGCCCAGTTTTTCGCATTTTTCGCGGTCAACCGTAACAGTAAAGCTTGGGGTGTGGGCCGTAAACGAACTGAATGCAGTTGAGGTAGCCGGTGTTTTTTTGGCGATAGCAACAAATTTTTGGACATTTTTTTCAAAAGCATGGATATCATCCGTCGAGTTGCCTTGCTCAATTTGCATTGAAAAGCCGGCTGCCAGCCCTATACCCCTTATCGGCGGGGGTTGAATAGCTACCACGGTGGCATTTTTTATGCCTGCTTTGGCTACCCGTTTTTTTATGTTATCCATAATGCCCTGCACCTTGGTTTGTGGCGTGGTCCGCTCATCCCAGGGCGTTAGCATGCAAAACATGGTACCGCTGTTATTGCCGCCGCCGCCAAGTATATTAAAGCCGGATGCGCCAACAAAATGCAGGATGCCCGGGGTTGAGCCGACGATCTTCATCAGCTTTTGCATAACTTTAACGGATTGCGTAGTAGCTGAGGCATCGGCCATTTGATAGGTAACGAACAAGCGTCCGCCGTCCTCACCGGGAACAAAACCCGAAGGCTTGGCTTTGAACAATAACCAGGCGCCAACGCAAATACAAACCAATAAAATTACTACATATCTGGTGTTTTTGATGCTACGCTTAACGCCATTTGCATATTTGAAGTTTACTTTTTCGAATACCCTGTTGAAGCCGATGAAAAATTTATCAATCCAGTTCTCCTTACCTTTGTTGTGATGCGAGGGCCTCAGCAATAAGGTGCATAGCGCCGGGGTAAGGGATAAGGCCGTAAAGGCCGAAAAGATTACCGAGATGGCGATAGTGATCGCAAACTGCTGGTACAGACGCCCTACGATTCCCGGTATAAACCCAACAGGAACGAACACTGAAGCTAAAATAAGTGCGATTGCAATTACCGGCGCCGATATTTCCTTCATCGCATGGTAAGTCGCTTCTTTTGGCGACATGTGCTGTTCATCGATATAATGTTGTACGGCCTCTACTACAATGATGGCATCATCAACCACTATCCCGATAGCCAGCACGAACCCAAACATGGTGAGCGTATTGATGGTGAACCCTAAGGGGATAAAAAAACAGAAAGTTGACAAAATGGATACCGGGATGGCCAATATCGGTATGATAGTAGAGCGCCAGTTTTGCAGGAACAGGAATACAACCAGGGCAACCAATGTCAGCGCCTTTATCAGTGTGCCGATCACCTCATGCATTGACACCCGGATAATAGTGATCGATTCAAAGGGAACAATATAGTCAACATCCGACGGGAATGATTTTTTTAGTTCTGCCAGTTTTGCGTAAACATTATCGGCAGTTTGCAGGGCATTGCTTCCCGGCGATTGAAAGATCATTAACATCGAACAACGGTTACCATCTACAAAGGTGCCGCCTGAATACGTGAACTTGGCAAGTTCAACCCGGCCTATGTCTTTCACATAGATCATCTTATTCGTCCCGGGGATGTTTTTTACGATCAGATTTTCGTACTGTTCGGGTTTGCTGAGCATGCTATTCACCACTATGCCGGTTTCAAAGGCTTGTTTTGGGTTTTGGGGCGGTGCACCTACCGACCCGGCAGCAACGTAAACGTTTTGACCGCTAAGCGCGGCAGTTACGTCGGATGGCATTAAATTATACGATGCCATTTTATCGGGATTAAGCCATATCCGCATGGCGAATTGGTCGGTACGTGCGCTCACATCACCCACCCCGGGTACGCGTAGCATCGCATCTTCAATAAATGTATTGGTGTAGTTATCGAGGAAAGTAATGTTATGTGTCTTTTTTGGCGAGTACACGGCTACCAGCATCAATTGGTCGGGATTGCTGGCGCGCACGGTCGCGCCAAGTTTACTCACCACTGAGGGTAAAAGCGGAGCCGCAATGCCCAAACGGTTTTGCACGTTAAGCGCAGCGATCTGCGGATTGGTCCCAATATTAAAAGTTACCCTTAGGCTCATGCTGCCGCTATTACTGCTGTTGCTTTGCATGTATTCCATACCGGGGGCGCCGTTTACCTGCTCTTCAATAGGTATAGCAACCGTTTGCTCTACCGTTTGCGCATCAGCGCCGGTATAGCTGGCGTTCACACCAACACTGGGAGGGGTAATATTAGGATATTGGTCAACGGCAAGGTTGAAAACGCATATCACCCCCGATATCATCAGGACAAGGGAAATGACGATAGCGGTTACCGGCCGTTTTATAAAAGTATTGGCAATCATGCTTCGCTTGTATTATGCAGGTCACGTGATTTCTGCAATTCAAATTCCAGTTCCGGGTCGATATTCTGCGCTTCAACTTTTTTCGCTTTCTCCATCAGTTCCTCGTGATGTGCCTTCAGGTATTCCAATTTCTCCTTACCGTAAGCCCAGCGGGTGATGAGAACAAAAAGTACCGGTACCACAAAGATGGCTATGGAAGAAGCCGCTGTCATGCCCCCCAGTACGGTCAGGCCTATTGTGCGCCGGGCCACTGCACCTGCACCTGTTGCAAAAACAAGCGGCATCACACCCAGTATAAATGCCAGCGATGTCATGATGATCGGGCGTAAACGAAGACTTACGGCTTCAAGCGTTGAATCAAGCAAATCTTCGCCCCGATCTACGCGGACTTTGGCAAACTCCACAATAAGTATTGCGTTTTTTGCTGCCAGGCCTATCAGTGTGATCAAACCGATCTGCGCATAAACGTTGTCGGTAAGGGAAGGGACCATCACCAATGCTAAAATGGCCCCGAAAGCGCCTATCGGCACCGCAAGCAGCACCGAAAACGGAACCGACCAACTTTCATAAAGTGCAGCCAGGAACAGGAAGACGAAGGTAATAGAGAACGCGAATATATACATAGTTACGGAACCGGCTTTCAATTCCTCGTAGCTTAACCCCGAAAGTTCATAAGTATAGCCCTGTGGCAGTTGCTTGGCGGCCAAAGTCTGTAACGCGGCGATTGCATCGGTAGAGCTTACACCCGGCGGCGATGACCCGTCTATCTCCGCGGAGCGGAAAATATTAAAGTGCGAGATCAGCGGGGCTGCTTCAACAGGCTTAAAACTGATAACGGCGCCCAAAGGCACCATTTTATTGCTGGAGTTGCGCACATAGTACTTATCCAAATCTGTTATCAGCGCCCTATAAACAGTATCTGCCTGAACCACCACGTGGAAGGTGCGGTTATAGGTAGTGAAATCATTGATATACAAACTGCCCGTAAAGGCCTCGATAGTGGTAAAGACATCCGATATACTCACGCCCAGTTTTTCGCATTTCTCCCGATCGACCGAAAGGCTCATGTTAGGTGTATGAGCAGTGAAGAAGGTAAAAGCCCTGGTAATTGCCGGGTTTTTATTAGCCGAATCAACAAAACGGTTAACAACCCGCTCAAAATTCTGCAGGTTATCATTGGTGCTCCGCTGCTCTATCTGCATGCTGAAACCTACAGTTGAGCCAACACCGGGAAGGGGCGAAGGTTGTATTACTTCAACTGAAGCATTGGTAACGCCGGCATCGGCAATGCGTTTTTGCAATACCCTGATAATGCCCGGTACCTGCTGGTCATCGCCTGAGCGTACATCCCAGGGCTTCAGCTGTACGTAGATAGTGCCGTTATTGGAGTTAGTAGCGTTAGTTACCACGTTAAGGCCCGATAGTGCGGCATAATGCCCCACGCCGGGAGTGCTTGCAACTACCTTCATCAGTTTGGTCATGATATTAACCGACTGGGCCGTAGATGATGCCGGGGGCAACTGATAAGTTACATACAAATTGCCGTCGTCTTCCGATGGAATGAAGCCGGTTGGCTTGGACTGGAACAGGTAATAAGCGCCCACACAAACACAGACCAGCAGGATAACGATATATTTAGCCCCTTTAATGCTACGGCGTACCCCTTCTGTATATCTTGCTGTTACCCGATCGAACCAGGCGTTAAACCTGGTGAACCATCCCGTAAGGCCCTTATTTTTTTTGCTTTCGTCAGTCGGCTTCAACAGCAGGGAACAAAGCGCCGGTGTTAACGAAAGTGCGATAAAGGCCGATATAATTACCGAGATAGCAATGGTGATGGCAAACTGCTGGTACAGCCTGCCCACAATGCCGGGAATAAATCCGACCGGTACGAATACGGCGGCCAGGATAAGCGCTATGGCCACAACCGGGGCCGAAATATCTTTCATCGCCTGGTAAGTAGCCTCCTTGGGCGACATCTTTTCATTGTCGATATAATGCTGCACGGCCTCAACAACAATGATGGCATCATCCACCACAATACCAATAGCCAGCACAAAGCCAAACATGGTTAAAGTATTGATGGTGAAGCCAAGCGGGATAAAAAAACAAAATGTACCGAAAATTGATACCGGTATGGCAAGAATGGGGATGAGGGTAGATCTGAATGTTTGAAGGAACAGAAACACCACGATAGCTACCAGGCCAAGGGTCATTAATAAAGTCTTCACCACGTCCGTCATCGAAACTTTTACAACGGTCACCGCCTCGAACGGAACGCTGTAGGCCACATCCGCCGGGAAAGTTTGTTTCAACTTGGCAAGCTCCGCGTAAACGCCGTTGGCGGTTTGGAGCGCATTGCTGCCCGGCGCCTGGTATATCTGCAGGTACGATGCCCGGTGCCCATCCACAAATGAGTTACTCGAAAAAGTAAATTTACCCAATTCTACCCGGGCAACGTCTTTCAGGTAAACCAGTTCGCCGGTTTGGGGATTATTTTTTACAATGATGTTTTGAAACTCCGGAACAGTACTTAAACGGCCGTTTACCAAAATACCCAGTTCATAAGTTTGCGTTGGCGCTTGTGGCGGCACACCTGCCGTACCTGCAGCTACCTGTACGTTTTGGGCAGTAAGCGCTGTAATGATGTCCTGCGGCTCAAGGCTGTAAGCAGCCATTTTTTGAGGGTTCATCCAAATACGCATACTAAAGTCGTCGGTAAACCGGCTTATTGTGCCCACTCCCGGCACGCGCAGCAGCGCATCCTGGATAAAAATATTGGTATAGTTATCAAGGAAGGTGATGTTATGTGAGTCCTTTGGCGCGTATATGGCCACCATCATCAGCATGCTGGGGTTAACCGCGCGAACGGTAAGGCCCAAACGGCTGGCCGCCGCAGGCAATAAGGGTGTGGCGATACTCACGCGGTTCTGCACGTCGAGCGCCGCTACATCTATGTTAGTGCCTATTTTGAAAGTTACGTTGAGTTGCATAGCGCCATTATTGGTGCTGTTACTCTGCATGTATTCCATGCCGGGGGTACCATTTACCTGTTCTTCAATCGGCGTTGCCACAGTTTGTTCTACAGTTTGGGCATCGGCGCCGATAAACTGTCCGTTCACCTGAACCACGGGTGGGGTAATATCAGGATATTGGTCAATAGGCAACAGTAAAATACTAACCGTGCCGGTAATTACCAGTACAATAGAAATAACTATTGCAGTTACGGGCCGCTTTATAAAGGTATTGGCTATCATTCTTTATTTATGTCATATTGGATTTAGAACCAAGATTCAAGAGCCAGGAGTCAAGATGAAAGTGTTTCGTTTTCATGCTTGCCAGCGAATGTCTCATTACCTTTATTCTTTAACCTCATTTCTTGTCAATTCTACCCTTTGTCTTGATTCTTGGCTCTTGATTCCTGGCTCTATTGTCCGCGTCCGCCTTTGCCGCCGCCGGGACCTACCTTATTTGCTGTTGTAATGCGGACACCGTCGTGTAACGATTGCAAACCCTCGACAATTACTCTGTCGCCGGCCTTAATGCCACTTTTAATAATGATATCAGACCCTATTACCTGGCCGGTTTGAACCTTTTTTTGCACGGCAACCAGTTTTGTTTTTTTAGCATCGGCAGCAGCTATTTTGTCCAATTTTTTCAGGCTGTCGGCGCTAATTTTTAGCACCGTATCTTTTGCCACGTAAACAAAGTATTCGCCCATTTGCTCAACAACGGCTTTGTTTGGTACCACCAGCTGCGGTGCGGTATCCTGGTTGTGCACTCTTACAATGCAACTCATTCCAACCCTTAACAATCCTTCTTTATTTGGAAATACCAGCCTGATGGTGATAGAACCTGTTTGGGAATCTACTGCCCGGTCTATTACCGAAATGCTGCCGGTATAAGGATAAAGCGTATTATCAGGAAGCAACATTGTAAATAACGAATCAACAGGATGCTGTTTATTGTTTTGCAGCCTTTCAAAAAATGGTAAATTCTTTTCGTTTATTATGAAATCAATGGCCATCGGGTCATCAGAGGACACAGTATTTAAAACCGTAACACCGGGGCTTACCACTTCGCCAAGCCTTACCTGGCTTATCCCGATAGTGCCGTCGAATGGCGCATAAACTACAGCATAAATCAAATTGGTTTTTGCGGTTTTTACAGCCTGTTCCGAAGCCTTTACCGTATTTTTTGCATTTTGCAGGGTGATAACGGCATGGTCATAAAGTTGTTCGGCAACGGCATTGTATTTATTCAGGTACACATAGCGGTCGGCATCCTGCCGGGCCTGCACCAAATTACCCTGCGACACTTGTAAATTTGCTTCGGCCTGGTCATAAGCGGCCTGGTACAGGCGCTCATCAATTGAATAAAGCTTCTCCCCTTTTCTGACATGCGAACCTTCTTTGAAAAACACGCCTGTAATAGCGCCGGTTACCTGCGGAAGCAACGTTACCTGATTTAAAGCCTGGGTTGTAGCAGGATATTTGTCGTAATATAAAACACGTTGTGCTTTTACTTTTAATAAATTAACGGGTACCTCCGGATTAACAGGCGGCAGCTTTTTTTTACAGGCCGCCAGCAAAAGGCAACTGATAAAAAAGGTATTTAATAATACTCTATTCATTTGGTAATTGGTCATTAGTCATTAGTTGTTATATAGCATGACATATGTTACACTTTTAGTCCACCGTTAAGAAAATGCCCCCCGCGAAGCGGGCCTGCCCCCATGGGGGCGCCTAACAGTGGCTTGTGTAGCACAACATAGGTTACACTTTTATTTTCGTTCTTTG
>JBIOHE010000094.1:0-13842 GCA_044448725.1 Sphingobacteriales bacterium
GGTTTGAAGAAATATACAATCATGAGGCAGCAAAGCCGGCTTTCAGCGGTTTAATCCCCTACCCGGTTAACGAAGTGCATAACGGGTATTTTTCTGTTGATAATAAAGGAAAGGCAAAAGACACCGGCGGCGAAACACAGGCTGATGACGACACTTATAAACTGATTATGCGGGACAAGGAAAAACTGCTCGACCTGAGTACCCCGCTTCGGTTTATTTTCAGCCACTCGGCCTTACGCGAAGGCTGGGACAATCCGAATGTATTCCAGATCTGTACGCTGAACGAAACAAAATCAGAAATTAAGAAACGACAGGAAATAGGGCGCGGCTTGCGTTTACCGGTTAACCAGGAGGGGCAAAGGATATTTGATCAAAACATCAATAAGCTTACGGTAATAGCGAACGAATCGTATGATGATTTTGCGAAGGCGTTACAACGCGAAATTGAAGAAGATTGCGGCGTTGATTTTTCGGGCCGGATAAAAGATAAAGGCAGCAAGCGAAAGGTTAACCTGCGTAAAGGCTTTGAAGCTGATCCTAAGTTTTTGGAAATATGGAGTAAAATAAAATTCCAGACAAGGTATAGCGTTCAGTACAATACGGATGAACTGATAACGATTGCTGCGAAAGCGGTAAAGAAGATGCCGGAAACCAAAAAGCCAACCATCAGATCGACGAAGAAAAAAGTACTGATCACTGAAAAAGGTGTTGAAGGTATGCTGCTTAGCGATAGTGGAAACGATGATTATGGTTTAGCTTTTGATATTCCGGATATGCTGGCTTACATTCAGGTGAAAACTGAACTTACACGAAGCACTATTTTAGAAATACTAAAAAAATCAGGCCGGATAACGGAATTATTGCTTAATCCCCAGTTGTTTATGGACAATGCCGTGAATGCGATTAAAGCCGTGCTTTATGACTTAATGATAGACGGTATAAAGTATGAAAAGATAGGCAGCAAGGTTTATGAAATGCAGCTGTTTGAAGACAATGAGCTGGAAATATATTTAGACAAGTTTACCCATACGGTGCATGCGCCTGATAAAACTATTTATGAAAATTATATCCCGCTTGATTCGAGCGTGGAAAACGATTTTGCAAAGGATTGCGAAAGCAGTGAGAATATTGAGTTTTATTTTAAATTGCCATTTTGGTTTAAAATTGATACCCCGATTGGAAAATATAATCCCGATTGGGCGATAGTGTTTAAAGGCGAAAAGAAAATATATTTTGTTGCTGAAACCAAAAGTGCCGGACAAGAATTAAGAGGAAGCGAAAAAATGAAAATCGACTGTGGTAAAGCGCATTTTAAAATATTTGATGAAGTAGTTTATAAGCAGGTTAGCACAGTTAGCCAGTTAGCCGGGTAAACTAAAAAAAACTATGTCATTGCGATCCGCCAAGGGCGGAGCGGCAACCCTGTCGCTGACAGGCAGGCGTTAATGCATTGGCGCTAATACACCGGCTACGGGATTGCCACGTCGTCGCCAACCTTACGGCTGGCGTACTCCCCGCAATGACATGGTTTTTTTGCCGGGCGTTTCTGCATTAGCGCTAATGCAGAAACAGCATAAAAACCTCCCCCTCCCCTTGCTTTTAAATCCCAAACCGTTATATTTAGCTCAAACTTTAAACCATGAAACAATTGATATTTATTGCCTGTCTGGGCGCCGTTTTATTCCTGCAGAGCTGCGGGGGCGGTCTTATTAAAAACAAAAACAAGGATGCCGACCAATCAGCGTCAAGGTCAAAGGTCCCCGTTCCGGATGCTACCGATAACCTGGTGATCGGCAACGAAAAAGACATTCCCGGCTATTGGGTGGGCACCTTCGGCCCCGAAACAGCGGAGGGCGACAGCCTTCAATATGACGAGGGCGACGAACAGGAATTCAATACCATAAATATTGCTATCGATTCGCTGAAGGGCAATAAGGTGAAGGGCCATACGGTGATTGGCGGAAAGGTGCGCTTTTTTAAGTGCAGCATGAAAAAAACCGGGTCGAAATACCAGTTCAGCTTTTACGGTGGCGCTGATGAAAAATCTGCCGGCACCTATAAGTTCAGCATAACCGAAGGCGACACCCTGTTAAAAGGCCGCTGGGATGCTGCAAGCGACAAAATACCCGCCCATAGCTATGCTTTAACCAAAAGGCTTTTCAAATACAATCCCGACTGGAAATTAACCGCAGGCCAGTATGTGGATTTTAGTAAAAGAAAAAAAGTGACGGAAAAAACGGATGACGGGCAGACTTATCAAAATGAAAAGTTCTTTTCAACATCGGATGATTTGGCAAAATACAATGCTTCGGCGGAGGTACTTACCAAACAATACGTGGCCAATTTAAAAAAAGGCGATCTGCTGGTGCTGCGCAATTCCATTTTCGCGCGGCATGGTTATACCTTCAAAAAACCGTTGTTGAGTTTGTATTTTAGTCAGCAGCCCTGGTATGTGCCATTAAATACCGATGTAACCGCCGAACTAACGGCTACCGAAAAGAAAAACATTGCATTGCTGGCGCCTTATGAAAAGAACGCAGAAGAGTATTATGGCGCCTTTGGCCGTTGATAACCCATGCCGCTAAGTAACAATCACTACGTTGCAAAAACCAGCTACCTGCTGTGGTACGGCTTGCTGCTGTTTTTTTCCTACCTGCTGCTGCTGATCACCCTGCAATATATCCCGGCAAGGACCGATGTGGCATTCCTGCGGATAAAACAGGATGTTGTAGGCCTGCTGCATTATCGTATCGCTTTTTTTGCCCATGTATATACCGGTATGTTCGTGTTGCTATCGGGGATGCTGCAGTTTCCGGTGTATATCAGGCAGCATTTCCCGGCGGTTCATAAATGGTCGGGAAGGGTATATGCTTTCCTGGTTATCTTCGTCACGGGGCCCTCGGGTTTGGTGATGGGTTATTACGGCAACGGCGGTTTGCTGAGCCAGTCGGCTTTTTGCCTGCTGGCGGTATTATGGATATCTTTCACCTGGAAGGCCGTAACCGCAGCAAAAGCACAGCGCATAGCCGATCATAAAAAGTGGATGTACCGCAGCTATGCCTTAACGCTGTCGGCCATAAGTTTAAGGGCATGGAAATGGCTGCTGGTACTACTGTTTGCCCCGGCGCCGATGGATGTTTACCACATAGTATCGTGGCTGGGCTGGGGCGGCAATTTATTAGTCGCGGAGCTGCTTATTTCCTTTGCCTTTAAAAAACAGAACGGCGGTATTATGAAGTCAAAAGTTTGGAGGCTTGAGGCAGATTGACAGATAACGAACATTGCTGATGAGATATAATCCGGCGGTACATAAACGGAAGTCGATATGAATGAAAGGATACGATTATTCGCGGGCGGGATTATATTTTATTACCGTATGCGTCCGGGACGGTGAATTGTTATTCGGGAAAATTGAAAACGATGAAATGTTATTGAACGGTGCCGGTAAAATGATCCAAACCGAATGGGAAAAATTACCGCAACGGTTCGGCAATATCGCATTGCACGAATTTGTCGTAATGCCCAATCATTTTCACGGCATTCTGGAAATCGGCCACGGCGGGGCGACGGATGCGGGTAGGCAAAATGATACGGGGGAAACGCTGGTAGGGGCGGCCCTTGTGGCCGCCCCTGATGAACAGGTTGACGTAAAGGATATGGACGACCGAAAAAATACGGACCCTCCGGAAAGGGCGGATACAGGGGATAGGGCAGACATGCGGGAAAGGGCTGCCGAAGATAGGGCGGCCACAAGGGCCGCCCCTACGGTTGTGGAAAACGACAATGGCGACCCAAATGACATTGACGAACCAACGCGTAAAACCCTGGGCGATATGATGGGGGCGTTTAAATCGATAACAACGGTTGAATATATTGCCGGGGTGAAAAATTTGGGTTGGGCGGCTTTCAGAGGTAAATTATGGCAGCGCGATTATTACGAACATATCATCCGGAACGAACGCGCATACGAAAATATTTCAGATTATATTATCAGCAATCCCGCCCGATGGAAAGACGATAGATTTTACGGAATGTAACCCTCTGGTAGGGGCGGCCCTTGTGGCCGCCCCTGATAATATCGTCGATGGAAAAATGATATGCTTGCACAAAATGACCTGCAGGAACGCCGGATAGGGCCGCCACATTGGAATGGGCCGCCACATTGTAATGGACAACCGGGGATAGGGCGGCCACAAGGGCCGCCCCCACCGGCAAATCGTTACATTAACTTTCTGTTAACCCGGCAATCCTTCAAAAGCAATCGCTAACTTTGATTATTCATTTAATTCAGCCATGAAATCAAAACTGCTACTGCCGCTGCTCGCAGCTACTATATTACTTACCTCAACAGCCTTCGCCCAGATACCGGGGAAAATTGAAAAAACCGGACAAGTATTGCTGCCAAACGGCTGGAAGCTTAGTCCGGCGGGGCGGGCGCTGCCATTGGGCGATCTGCCGTTAAATATGCAGATCTCCGCTTCGGGCAGGTTGATGGCGGTTACCAATAACGGACAGAGCACCCAATCCATCCAGCTAATCGACCCGAAAAACGAGAAATTGTTAGACGAAAAAATCGTCGGCAAAGCATGGTACGGCATCGCCTTCAGCCGCGACGAAAAAACGCTGTACGCTTCGGGCGGTAATGATAACTGCATCCTCGTTTTCCCGGTTAACAATAACAAAATCGGCAATGCCGACACTATAAAATTGGCCGCTGCGCCCTGGCCAAAAAATAAGGTTTGTCCTACCGGATTGGCAATCAGCAAAAGCAATACACGCTTATACACCGTTACCAAGGAAGACAGTGCCTTGTATGTTATTGACCCGATTAGCCGCAAAGTTTTAAAACGCATAAAGCTTGCCGCCGAAGGGTACAGCTGCATCCTGTCGCCCGATGAAAAAACGCTGTATATCTCCATCTGGGGCGGCGGAAAGGTGGCTTGCTATAACACCCAAAGCGGAGTAATAACCAGCATAAAGGCCGGCAGCAACCCCAACGAGTTACTGCTCAACAAAGCGGGCAGCTTGTTATTTGTCGCCAATGCTAACGATAACTCGGTTTCGGTGATCAATACTGCAAGCCATAAAACCATTGAAGTAATAGCCACCACACTTTACCCCACCCGCCTCACAGGCTCAACTACCAACGGACTGGCGCTGTCGCCCGACGAAAAAACACTTTATATTGCCAATGCCGATAACAACTGTCTGGCTGTATTTGATGTAAGCAAGCCGGGCAGCAGCCAAAGCCTGGGCTTTATCCCTGTGGGCTGGTACCCTGCCAATGTAAAAACGCTGGGTGATAAAATATTGGTTGCCAATGGCAAGGGCTTTACCAGCATGGCTAATCCGCAGGGTCCGCAGCCTATGAAAAAAGCAGACAACAGCGGCTATAAAACCGGCGCTAAAAACGTTAAAGAGCAGTACATCGGCGGTTTGTTTTGGGGCGCACTTTCCTTTATCGATGTTCCGCAGGCTGCGCAGCTTAAACTTTATACCCGGCAGGTGTATGCCAACACTCCTTTTAACAATAAGGTGACCGCCCGGGCCGCGGGCGAAGACGGCAACCCTATTCCCCGGAAAAAGGATGAAAAATCACCCATAAAATATGTTTTCTATATCATTAAAGAAAACCGTACTTACGATCAGGTAATGGGCGATGTGCCGCAGGGCAACGGCGATACTTCACTGTGCATTTTCGGCAATAAGGTTACGCCAAACCATCATGCCATTGCCAGCGAATACGTTTTGTTGGATAATTTTTATGTTGACGCCGAGGTAAGCGCCGATGGCCATAACTGGAGTACAGCGGCCTACGCCACCGATTTTGTTGAAAAAACCTGGCCCACCAGCTATGGCGGTCGCGGTGGTAACTATGATTTTGAAGGCACACGGTTGTCAGCCTATCCGCGCGATGGTTTTATATGGGACTATTGCAAACGCGCCGGCGTAAGCTACCGCACTTACGGCGAGTTTGTGGAAGACGGCCCTTCCGGCAAAGCCGCCCTGAAATCACTGCAGGGACATTATTGCCGGCATTCGCCCGGTTTCGACCTTGATTTTAAGGATGTGAAGCGCGTTGATGTATGGGCGCATGATTTTGATTCGCTGCTGGCCATTAATGCCGTTCCGCAATTTAACTCTATCCGCATCTCCAACGATCATACCAGCGGACAGCAAAAAGGCGCCATTTCGCCCATAGCGGCCGTTGGCGATAACGACCTTGCCGTAGGTGAATTTTTAGAACATCTTTCAAAAAGTTCCATCTGGAAAGAATCGGTGGTGTTTATTCTGGAGGATGACGCCCAGGCTGGTCCCGACCACGTGGATGCCCACCGCTCGCCGGTGTTTGTGGCAGGGCCTTATGTGAAACGCAATGCTGTGGTTCATGATATGTATTCCACTTCCGGCGTACTGCGCACCATTGAGCTGATACTGGGCCTGCCGCCCATGAGCCAGTATGATGCCGCTGCAACGCCCTTATTCAATTGTTTCACCGGCAAAGCCGACTTAACGCCATACATCGCAAAACCCGCGCAGGTTAATTTGGAACAGCGTAATATCGCGGTAAACGAGAGCAGCAAACGCTCACAATCATTCAACCTGGCCAAAGAAGACGCCGTACCCGACTTCGACCTGAACGAGGTGATATGGAAATATGTAAAAGGCGAAAATTCGGTGATGCCTGCCCCGAAACACAGCGCCTTTGTGATACTGGAAAAGAAAAAGAAGGAAGAGGATTGATGTACGCGGATGTGTCCCGCACGTGCGGGATGCGGATGTTTTGATAAGCATCTGCACATTTTTTGTTTTCAGCCCTGAAAGGGCGTAATATGTCAGCGCAGGATGAAGTCCTGCGTCAATGTTCCGCCACGAGGCGGATACGAAGGGGTTTATACACCCTGCTGCATTCCGTTTTTGAAGCAGAACATCAGGGGCAATTTAACATGCATTAACGGCGAAAAAGCTTCCCCCCGCCGCTTCACAGCCATCCGCGCCGCTTCCGGGGGATGGAATTTTAGCTGCAATCCCGTTATCGGATAGCCATTTAGCTACAAAATAACATTTAACACCGCATTTTTTTGTACCTTGCATCCTTTACTATAAAAGAATTTGACTTTCAAGGATTTTAACTTTAACGAACACTTATCAGAAGGTGTAACAAGCATGGGGTTCACTACTCCAACCCCGGTGCAGGAAATGGCCATCCCGATTATTTTAGCAGGACAGGACATCATCGCCTGCGCCCAAACCGGCACCGGTAAAACAGGGGCTTACCTGCTGCCTGTGTTGGAGCATATCGGCAAAACCGGCAAACACCACACCAGCGCACTTATCTTAGCGCCAACGCGCGAACTTGCCCAGCAGATAGATCAGCAGGTGGAAGGCCTGGCATATTTTACTGGCATCAGCTCCATTGCCGTTTTTGGCGGCGGCGACGGCATTGCTTATGAACAACAGCGCCGTGGTATCCAGAATAATGTAAATATCATTATCGCCACACCAGGCAGGCTCATCGCCCACCTTACTTCGGGTGTTTTAAAGCTGAACCATTTAACGCATTTAATTCTGGATGAAGCCGACCGCATGCTCGACATGGGTTTCCAGGATGATATTATGAAAATTATCAGCTACCTGCCCAAAGAAAGGCAAACGCTGCTGTTTTCGGCCACTATGCCGGGGCGTATCCGCTCACTGGCCAAGTCGGTTTTAATAAACCCGGCCTCGGTAAATATTGCCGTTTCACAACCGGCAGTGGGTATTGATCAGCAGATCTACCGGGCGCACGATGCGCAAAAAACACCCCTGCTGCAAATGATCCTGAAAAACGGCTCCTATAACAGCATCCTTATTTTTTGCTCAAGGAAAGAGATTGTTAAATCACTGGCAAGGGAACTAAAGGCCGCCAAGATGAACGTGAGCGCTTTTCACTCCGACCTGGAGCAGCGCGAACGGGAAGAGATCTTACTGAGTTTTAAAAATAAACAATTGCCGGTGATCATCGGTACCGACGCCCTTTCGCGTGGTATTGATGTGGAAGGCATTGACCTTGTAGTTAACTACGATGTACCCGGTGACCCGGAGGATTATATCCACCGCATTGGCCGTACCGCCCGTGCCGAAACTACCGGCACCGCCATCACCTTTGTCAACCACCGCGATGAGCATAAACTAAAGAGCATTGAACAGCTGATTGATAAACCCATCCGCCTGATTGCAGTGCCCGACGAACTGGCCGGGATACAACAGGTAAGGCATGAGCCATCGGCCAATAACAGAAGGCCGCAGCGCAGGCAATGGGGCAATAAAAACAAACCCAAGAGCAAGCCCTAAGCCCCCTCTAAATCTCCCCCGGTAGGGGAGACTTTAAATATCGAATGCTGAATAACGAAGTAAGAAAAACTTCGGCGTTCGATGTTCAACATTCATTATTCGATATTTTCTGTTTTTACCCGAACAGCTCACTGCTCAGGTACCTGTCGCCACGGTCGCAGCAGATGAATACGATCGTGCCTTCGGTAAGTTCCTGCGCCACTTTAACGGCGGCTGCCATGGCGCCGCCGCTGCTCATACCGGCAAAAATGCCTTCCACTTTTGCCAGTTTGCGGGCCATCTCAATTGATTCGGCTTCCGAAATATCAAGTACGCGGTCAACCCTTTCAGGTTCAAATATTTTTGGCAGGTACTCCGCGGGCCAGCGGCGTATGCCGGGTATCGACGAGCCTTCGGTTGGCTGACAACCTACAATTTGTATAGCAGGGTTTATCTCCTTAAAATACCTCGAATTGCCCATAATGGTACCGGTGGTGCCCATCGCGCTCACAAAATGGGTGATCTGCCCTTCGGTATCGCGCCATATTTCCGGCCCGGTGGTTTTATAGTGGGCAAGGTAATTGTCGGGGTTGGCAAACTGGTTCAGTAAAAAGTATTCGCCGCTGGCGCCTTTTTCTTCGGCATAATCGCGGCAAACTTCAATATTATCAAGCAGGGTAACCTTCGCGCCGAATGCTTCCATGGTGAGGGTACGTTCGCGGGTGGAGTTGGAAGGCATCACCAGTTCAATCTCAAGCCCGAACAAACAGGCGATCATCGCCAGTGCTATACCGGTATTGCCGCTGGTGGCCTCCACCAGTTTTGTGCCGGGTTTAATATCGCCACGCTCCAGTGCGCTCCTAATCATATTTAGCGCCGCACGGTCCTTTACGCTCCCGCCGGGATTATTGCCTTCCAGTTTGGCAAAAATGCGCACATTGGGGTTTGGGTTAAGTTTTTTTATTTCGGCCATAGGCGTATTGCCTATCAGATCAATAATGCCTGCCATAATCTTATTTAAACGTTGGTTTTATTTAATACGGTGATATCGGGCTTGTGGAACACGGTAGAATGCGGCGCAACGCTTTTTGTAAGCCATACATTGCCGCCAATAATGCTGTCGTGCCCTATAATAGTTTCGCCGCCCAGGATGGTTGCCCCGGCGTAAATAACCACATCATCCTCTACCGTCGGGTGGCGCTTGGTGAAAGCCATATTCTTGGATACACTCAATGCCCCCAGTGTAACCCCCTGGTAAAGTTTTACATTTTTGCCTATTTTACAGCTTTCGCCGATGACGATACCGGTGCCATGGTCGATGTAAAAATATTCGCCGATCTCCGCCGCCGGGTGGATGTCGATACCTGTTTTTGAATGGGCGTATTCGGTAAGGATGCGCGGCAGCAGGGGAACATCATGTTTATATAAACTATGCGCCAGCCTGTAAAAGGAAATGGCAAAAAAACCGGGATAGGTACGGATCACTTCAAACTCGCTGCGGGCTGCCGGATCACCGTTAAATATGGCCTGAATATCGGTATTCAGCAACAGGTACAGATCTGGAACCTGGTCAAAAAAGTCCTGTGCCAGCAGTTCTTTATTGCAACTCTGGCAGGCTTTTGTGGCGTTCATTATATGGGCAAACTCTTTTTGAAGGTGTACAAATTCCTGCTTCAATTGATGAACATCGGCATAAACCTGCTTTGATTGCTCCGGAAACAACAACCTTATCACCCGCAGAGCCCAGGTAGTGATTTCCTTGTTGGAAGGTACCGCCTCCACATGCTGGTGTTTATCAAATATCTGCCGGTAAAATTGATTATCCATCTTTTAGTCTGAATGCTGAATCTAAATTGCAAATGCAAGTTTATATAAAAGAATGTTGTCTTTTTGTAAAAAGGCAAGATATTGAATTGGCGCAATCAAACAATTCTTTCTAACTTTGCATAAAGTAATCTATTTTAGCTTCAATGGCACATACACATGATCATAGTTTTGAAGCCCTGCTTGAAAAGCACCACTTAAAGAAAACCGGACCCCGCCTGAAGGTATTGTCCATGTTATCTGCAAAAAATGTGGCGACTTCCCAACCCGATCTGGAGAGTGTGATGGACGATATTGACCGGGTTACCTTATACCGGATATTGAATGCGTTTGAGGAAAAAGGGATTATCCATAAAGTATTTGACCTGAATGGCACGGCAAATTATGCCATGTGTTCCTCAAATTGTGAAGAAAACCATCACCACGACGAGCACCTGCATTTTAATTGTACAATGTGCAACAATGTATATTGTCTGGATGACCTTGATTTGCCGGTTATTACACTCCCCGAAGGTTTTAAACCCGAAGGCTTTACTTTATATGCCAGCGGGGTATGCCCGAAATGCGGTAAAACAGCTGCAAAAAAAATAGATTAAAACAATTTATTTAGTTACGCTCTTGTCTGTTTTAATGATAAAAAGATCCCCAAAGCTAAAATCTGTCATCTATTATTCGCTGTTTTTATATTTAGCGCTCATCAGTTTTACCGTGATGGGGAGGCCGCCAAAGTATGCCTTTAAATTTAAGACGGTTGTTATTGACGCCGGGCATGGCGGAAAAGATCCCGGGGCGCATGGCGCATATTCATTTGAAAAGAACGTAACGCTGGCCATTGCAAAAAAAGTACAGCGGCTGATGCTGGCGGAAATGACTGATGTGAATGTGGTGATGACACGCAGCACCAACAGGTTTGTTGAATTAAACAGGCGGGCGGAAATAGCTAATGAAAATAAGGCAAACCTTTTTATCTCTATTCATTGTAACTCAACACCCGAAGGGACGGCTGAAAGGGCAAATAAAGAAAAAGGCGTATTGATTTTGGTTTATGGTTATCACCGTAAGGAAGAGCAAATGGAAGCGCTGCGGGAAAATTCCTCAATCTATATTGAAAAGGATTATCAGAAAAACTATGAGGGGTATAATGAAAAAGACCCGACGGCTTTGATAATTTTAAATGCCTTTATGCAGAAGTACCGTAAACAAAGCATTCTGTTTGGCAGCATACTGAATAAAGAGTTTGTAAATAACGACGAGCGCAGAAGCAGGGGCGTAAAGGAACAGGGCGTTTTGGTGCTGGCGCACAGCGGCATGCCTGCCGTGTTGGTTGAAACCGGCTATATTAACAATCCCGGCGAAGAAGCCTATCTGAATTCAAAAAGCGGGCAGGATGCTATCGCCCGGTCAATAGTACGCGCTATTAAAACGTATAGGGAAGAGATTGATACGCATTAGTCTGAATAAACCGAAAATGCCAGCAATCAATTAATCCATGTTCCTTTTGATACATTTGCCCAATAACCGCGACAAACAATGAAAACAACATTTTTAGGACAAGGATTTGAACCCGCCTCAATTAATGCTGTTGGGCATCATCTGATTGGCTGTTTGAATAGCAAGGAATTCCATTCTTTTACAGGCCTGTCTGCATTTGCCAGCGAAGCGGGAATATTTGGATTATCAAAGCATATAGAACTTGCCAAAAAGAATTTCAGAAACCTTACTTTAGTAGTAGGAATTGATCAGGAAGGTACATCAGAAGAAGCACTGAAGGAAATTTTGAACCTTAATATCGACAGTTACATATTTTATCAAAAGGAATCCCCTATTTTTCATCCTAAAATCTACTTGTTTGAAGGCGATAACCATATAAAACTTATTATTGGTTCTTCAAATGTCACAGGACGGGGATTGTTTACAAATGTAGAAAGTTCGGTGTTGATTGAATTTGATACTGATGACCAGGAAGGCACCACATTGTTAACGGAATTGAAATCCTATTATCAATCACTTTTTGACCTCTCTGATCCTAATATCTTTAAAATTAGCGATGCAACAATTACCTATTTTGTTGAAAAAGGAATTGTACCTGATGAAGCCAGGAGAAGAGAAATCTATAATAGAAAAGTAACGGCATCGAAAACTTCGACAACACCACTTTCTGCCGATATCACAATTCAACGAAGAGCTACCGCAAGAATATCACCCTTATTTCTTTCTAAAACAAGAAGGTCAGTTCCTAAAACGGATTTGGATGAAAGAGAAAGCACCGGATTTTCCGGTGATACTTCCGCAATAAATCTTGTCCCCGAAAATCAATTAGTTTGGAAAAGTGGTCCTTTAACTGAGCGGGATTTGAATATTCCTAAGGGGACAAATACAAACGTGACTGGGTCAATGCTTCTTAAAAAAGGCCAGACAACAGGAATAGATCAGCGACATTATTTTAGAGATGTGGTATTTGCTTCGCTGCCCTGGGCAAGTGATTTTAAACCTTCAACGGCCCATCTTGAAAGAGCAACTGCTTTTTTTCATTTTATTATTGAAGGAGTTGATTACGGCACGTTCTCATTGATACTTACCCACAATACAAAAACAGATTCAAAAACCTATTTGCAAAACAATTCTATGACCTCCTTAAGTTGGGGAAAAGCAAAAAACCTGATAGCAAAAGAAAGTTTAATCGGTAAAAACGCAAGTCTGTATAAAAACACAAATAGCGAACGAAACGACTATATTCTAATTATTGAATAATACTAATAATTTTAGTCTGTTGCTTGGTTGTTTAAAAAGAATGTTTTACATTTGGACTGAAGTAGTCCAAAATGAGATTTGAAAAAACATTTGGTGAAACAATAAAAAAACTTAGAGAAGAAAAGAAACTTCCGCTAAGGCAAGTTGCCGGGGCATTGGAGATAGACACTTCAATGTTAGGGAAAATTGAAAAGAACAGTCGTAAGCCCACCCGATCATTCATTGAGAAAATTTCAAAGTACTTTAATGTTAGTGACAGGAATTTAATCATAGCTTTTTTAAGTGATGAAGTTGCTTATCAGATAATGAATGAAGAAAGTTATGCCCATGAAGTTTTAAAAGTGGCCGAAGAAAAAGTTGAATATTTACGAACTCAAAAGAACTCATAGCAGATGAAGTTAATATCAGAGGCAACAGCCGAAAAATTGAGAGGTGGTTTTTATACACCTGAGCCAATTGCGGCGTTTATATTACGTTGGGGCGTTAACGGCAGTACCGATTATGATATTTTAGAGCCAAGCTGCGGAGATGGCGTATTTTTGGAACAGCTTAAAGAATTGAACCTTAAATATAAATCACTTACTGCCATTGAGCTGGATGAGGTGGAAGCTGAAAAATCGAACCAAATACCATTAGAAAATAAGCAAATCATCAATTCTGATTTTCACACTTATTGCAATAATACATTGCAAAGGTTTAACCTGATTGTGGGGAATCCACCGTACATACGTTATCAATTTTTTGACAGGCAGCAGCAAATTGAGGCTGGTGATATTTTTATTAAAGCAGGGTTAACATATTCAAAATTGACCAATGCCTGGGTTTCGTTTGTAGTTGGTTCCTCGTTGTTATTAAAAGAAGATGGCGGGAAAATTGGTTTTGTTTTACCTGCTGAAGTTTTACAGGTTTCTTTTGCACAACAGCTTAGAAGCTTTATAGCGCATTTCTATAATA
>JBIOHE010000095.1:0-13543 GCA_044448725.1 Sphingobacteriales bacterium
ATAGTATTATGTGTGGCGGGATGTGAAAGGAGAAAGGAGCCTGATAATAAATTAGCAAAGCACAACTAAAGCCACCTGTCAATTGACAATTAATTTTCGGAATTTGCTACTTTGAACAAAAGAATGTAATTTGACCAAAAAATAATTTCAACCCAAACCATCCATGCTAACTGAGGTAAGCCCGAATAAAACCGAACTCTGGGGCAGAGTAATAAGCCAAATTGTAATGTTCCTGTTTTTAGGCTACTTTGTTTACAGGCTGTTTAATCCTCACGGGATACCTCCAACCCACGATCTCATTGTAAAAGGCTGGATTTACGCAGCTTTGATACTGTCTGTTAATATAGCCGCTTTTCTTCAGCTTTATTTCCTGCCGTTTTGGGTAATTATCGATGATGATGTTAAAACTCTGGAAATAAAATACTTATTAAAAAAGCCAATAGTTGTTGGGAAACATGCTATCGCTTCCTATAGCAATACTACAATCAAAACAAGGCGTTCGGACTGTTTTGGCTTATTCTTGCATTTATCCGATGGAAAAAGAGTATTAATCAGCGATTTAACTTTCGACAATTACATGCCTGTTGAGTTATTCCTCAGTGATATAAATATTAAAAAAAAGGGTGATGAAGATTTTTCTTTTTTCTCGTATTACAGGCATCAATAAAAGATTATCCGTGATGATCCCATCTTAAAACTCCGGTACCGTTTCCACCGGATACGGATACACCAATAGAGGCACATAGGTATGTTCAGCCATTGTTTTGGTAATGCTTTGTTTGAAAAAAAACTCGGTTAAATCGCCTTTGCGGTGAACCATTACCAGGATATCAAATTTTATGTTCTGCATAAGCCAGTCGAGCCCCATTCTTACATTGTCGTTAGGGATATTGCGATAGTACACGCGACTGTAGTTTATTTTATGCATGATCTCCTTTTTAAAGGCATCAATGGCTTTCTCATTCGCTCTCGTCAGTGGCGAAGCATGATTTACATTGGCGACCAGAATCTCGGCGGAGAACTGTTTGGCCAGCTTAGCCAGGGAACTGATATAGGCGATATCATCATGGACAATATCCGCAGCAAAGGCAAATTTTTCAATATTTTTTATAGCGCTGTTTTCCGGCACAATCAATAAAGGGGTCGAAGCAGCATCAATCACTTGCCGGCAGTTATCCCCCATCATAAATGCCGATACGTCATCCGGTCCATGTGTTGCCAGCACTATCAATATCAGGTTTTTGTTTTCCTCAAGGTCGGCAATATTATTTGCTATAGCCCCTTCCTCGCAGTAATAGCCTATGGATGGAACAAACGAGCCGGGGAAACTTTTTTCTCTAATGTCTTTTTCCAGTTTCCGGCAAAGGGTATTTAGTTTCTTTTGCGTCTGGCTTTTTATTTCATCATAGCCCTCAACCGGCCAGGTCCTTTTAGCAGCATTTTGGTGACTTTCGGGAACGAGAAATGCATTGTATAGTAAAACATCGGCCTTTATTTTTTTTGCGATGTTAAGGGCATACTCAGCCGCATGTTCGGCCCGCGCAGAAAAGTCGGTAAGTACTGCTATTGTTTTCATTTTAATTATATTTAATCGTTGAGGAATAAATTTAACCCCTCTTAAAAATATCTGCCTATCTTTTTTCCGGAAAAACCAATAAGGGAATTGAAATATGGGCCGCCATTTTTTGGGTATGACTGCCTTTTAACAGGTTGTCGAAAAAACTGTGCGGCCTGTGTACCATAGCCAGCATGTCAATTTGCCCGTTTGCGCATAACCAGTCTAATCCACTTTCAGTTTGGTTGTTTTTTACAAGCCGGTAATAAACCTGGTCATAGTTTGATTTATCAGACAATTCAGCAAGAAATTGTTTAACCCACTTTTGAAATTCCGGGGATTGCTTTTTTTCATCGTAAACATGGGTAAGTAAAATATCGGCCCCAAGCGATTTCGCAAGCGGAACCAGGTCATATATCGAATCGAGGTCTCTGTCGGGGTGCTTAAAATCAGTAGCAAACGCTATTTTTTTTACCGGGGTATAACGCGCCAGATTTGGCACCAGCAATAACGGTTTGTTTACGCCGTCGATCATTATACGGCTGTGGTTACCTAATAAAAAACTACTCAGGCCACCTGCTACGTGAGTCCCCATAACCACGAGGTCTATCTTATTTTTCGTAATAACGTCATTTACCACATCGGTGGTTGCGCCCACCTCATTAAAACAGGTAATTGCCGGTTTAAAGCCTTTAGAACCCTGTTCTAAACACGCTTTCAATTTTTTCAGTTCGTCTGTACTGTCGTTCATCAGTACATCATATTCTTCCATTGGCCAGGCAACAAATCCGGCTTGTGGTATTTCGGCGGGAATAATCACTGCGTTGCACAACACCACGTCAGTTTTCACCTGCTTCGCCAATCTGTATCCATATTCAGCTGCATTCTTTGCGTTCGCCGAAAAATCTGTAGGTATCAGTAATGTTTTCATTAATTCCGATCATTATTTTACTCAGGTAAATTTGCCTAAACAGGGTGGTTTAAATAATGACAATGGTCATTATTAGGCGTGATATTGACTTCATATTGCCAGGTAACCGGCCAGGAACGAGGAAAAATGGATGCAGATAAAGAAATGAACTATTTGCCTGTATCAAGATTAAGGGTTTTAGGATTTGTGTCGCCGGCTAAATCTGCCGCGCTGCAGCATCTTCCTGATTTTCCAACTTTCGGACTTTCGGACTTCTTTACAATTTATTCAATTCGTCCATCAGCAGTTTACTCAGTTCATTAAAATAGCGCCTCACACCGAAACCCATTACGCTTTGTATGCCGCGACCGGCATTTGTTAAAAAAACTTCGTCTGCCTCGTACAATATATCAGGACTGATCTGTGCTTCGGTAACCGGGATGTTATTCTGTTTGGCAATTTTAATGATCACCTGCCGCATAACCCCTTCTACACAGCCCTCGCTTAAAGCAGGGGTATATAAATGCTTCTGGTACCATATAAATATGTTTGAACTCCCGGCTTCGCATAAAAAACCATGCTGGTTCAATAAAAAAACATCATCAAGGTTGTTTTGCGTTTTATACAGGCCTGCCATTACATATACGAGCGAATTGCAGGTTTTTATATTTGAAAGGTAATTGGTAGGTTTCGGCAGGTCGGCAAATATATCCATGATCAAACCTTTGGCATTTAAAAAATACCGGGGTTCGTCCGATGGTTGAATTTCAAGGCACCAGGCCATTTTATTTTGTGCAGGAGTATATAAGCCTTCGGCATCACGAAAAACGGTTAAGCGTAGCCTCCCGTGTCTGGCTTTGTTACGACGGGCAAGATCCCCGGCTTTTTCCTTCAGGAACCAGGCATCCATCTGCGAATAGCTGTCGATTTTAAGCGCTTTCATTCCCCTTTGCAAACGGTCGGCATGCAGGTCGGCAAATTTCAGCTGTCCCTTCATCAGGCGCATACTTTCAAACAAACCATCGCCATACCTGAACGCCCTGTTTTTCAGCGTAAGCAGTTTTGTATCAGCCGGGAGAATTTCGCCATTAAAATTGATAAAAACTGGTGTCATAATTGGAGATTAGAGGTTGGAGGTTAGAGATTAATTTCTTTCTTTCGGACTTCCCGGCTTCCGGACTTACTTTTCATATAAAAAATATTTTAAAATTTTACCGCGGAGATACAGAGAAGACACTGAGTTCGCTGAGTTTTAGTAATTCTCAATTTCTATTATTTCTCCGTGGTCTTTGTGTCTTCTCAGTGACCTCTGTGTTAAAAAAACAACCATGCTTTCTTTAAAAATAAGTTATTTTCAAAGAAAAATCAGGGCTTTATTTTAGACTAATCTCCAACCTCTAACCGCTGATCACTATATCGTCGCCATTTATTTAAAACGGATTCAAAGTCAACGGGTAATGCTGCTTCAAAAAGCAGTTGTTTTTTTAAAGTGGGATGTAAAAATCCTAATGTTTGCGCATGCAGTGCCTGCCGGGGCATCAGTTCAAAACAGTTTTCAACAAACTGTTTGTATTTACTGAACAGGGTGCCTTTTAAAATTTTGTCGCCGCCATAAATGGCGTCGCTGAACAAAGGGTGTCCTATGTGTTTCAAATGCGCCCTGATCTGGTGTGTACGGCCCGTTTCCAGCTGACATTCAATCAAAGTAACATAACCCATGCGCTCCAGTACCCGATAGTGCGTTACCGACCATTTACCCTTTTCCGGATCATCATATATCGACATCACGCGCCTGTCGTTCACGCTGCGGCCAATATAGCCGGTTACCGTTCCGTCGCTTTCAATATCGCCCCAAACCAGGGCTGTATATTTACGTGTGATGGTATGATCAAAAAACTGTTTTGCAAGCCAGGTCATAGAGCGTTCGTTCTTGCTGATAAGCAACAGGCCCGAAGTATCTTTATCAATCCGGTGCACCAGGCCCGGCCGTCCGTCATTACCGGGCAGTGTAGGCAATTGCTGAAAGTGAAAAACCAGGCCGTTTACCAACGTACCTGTATAGTTATTATACCCGGGATGCACCACTAAACCCGCAGGTTTATTTACTACCAGCACATCATCATCCTCATAAACAATATCCAGCGGGATATCTTCCGGATATACCTCCGTATCGCGCGGCGGGTGCGGTAAAACTACCGATATTACATCCAGCGGCTTAACTTTATAGCTTGCTTTAACGGTTTTGTCGTTTACAATTACAGTACCCAGCTCAATGGCATTTTGTATGCGGTTGCGCGAGGCATTTTCAACCCGGTGCATCAAAAACTTATCAATACGCAGCAGGGATTGCCCTTTATCAACAACTATGCGCAGGTGTTCGTACAAATCCTGTTCATCCTGCTCAATTATTTGCGTATCATCAGCCATTGCCGCAAAAGTACTGGTTTTTTAAGATTATTGATGCTGGATGTTGATAATGGCGCTAAACCTTATCCCTTTTTCATCGAAAATAATAATTTATATTGAAGTCAGGGGTTGCATGTGATGTTAATCGCTAATTAAAGTGACCGGCATCACTTATAACTGCTTAAATACTGATAATTTTATCATAACAGATATAAACTGTATATTTATATACTATTTAAAATATAATTCTGTTGACAACCTAAAAATGTAACGTTATGAAAAAAATTTACCCCTTAATTACAACCATAATTTTTTTATTTATGGTAACCGCGGCCAATGCCCAGTATGGGAATGGTAACGGAAATGGAAACGGCAGCGGCAACAGCTTTGGTCAACTGATCAAATCGAGCCCGGCCGATGCAACCCTGCTTTTTCAAAACTTCGCCGAGCCTATGTTTAAAGGCTTTGGAACAGGCTTAAACAGCGGCTGGAACAATACTGCCAAAACAAAGAAACTTTTGCATATTGACCTGCGCATTACGGCCAACGTTGCCCAGGTGCCCACCGGCGATCAAAATTTTGATGTAACTAAAATTGGTTTATCAAACCATTTAACGGTTGACCCGCAATCGACTACAAACATTGCACCAACTTTTGGCGGCAGTAAAAGCGGACAAACACCATTGATGGATATTAAAGACAACAACGGCAATACAATAAGTACGTTTAATATGCCTAATGGGGTTATACAATATGTTCCTGCGCCAAATATTCAGCTGACCATAGGTTTGGTACATAATACTGACCTTACCATTCGCACCATCCCTACGATCAAAATAGGCAGTACAGGTTCGGTTGGTATGATTGGCTTCGGCGTAAAACATGACCTTATACAGGACTTCGCACCAAAAGGAAAACCGTACCCTTTTGACCTGGCGATAGCCGTAAATTACAACCGCATTAACTACAGTAATTCGCTAAACGTACAGCCTGATAATGGCACCGTAGCCGCCCCGGGCAACTCTTCAGACTTTTCAAACCAAAGGATTAGCGGTAATTTCAGCGGGTTTAATGTTCAGGCTATTTTCTCTAAAAAGTTACTTTTCTTTACGCCGTTCATTGCAGTTGCTTATCAAACTGCCAACACAAGTTTGGGCGTACTGGGTAATTACCCGGTTACTTCCTCTGCCACCCAATATACTACTGTTACCGATCCGGTACATATTAACGAAACCAGCATCAGCGGTTTACGAGCAGACATTGGTTTTCAGTTAAATTTGGCAATTTTGCGTATCTATGCATCGGTTAGCGAAGGGCAATACCTGTCGGGGAACGCAGGCATTGGTTTGGGTTTCTAAAATGCAGTAATGGTTATTGATCTTGAAATTTTCAGCCCTGTTCATCAAATAAAAAACAAACTGTTTGATGAACAGGGCTTAACAGTTTTTATAAAGCGTGATGATCTTATCGACCCGCTTATTTCGGGTAATAAATGGCGTAAATTAAAATACCCTTTAAACCACGCACTGGCTATCAATAAAAAGCACCTGGTAACTTTTGGCGGCGCTTACTCAAACCACCTGCTGGCAACTGCCGCAGCAGCCGCTAAATTTGGTTTTAAAGCAACGGGCATAGTCAGGGGCGAAGCTGTGCATAACGACAGCCTTTTTCTGTGCCGTTTACACGGGATGAATTTATTATTTACCGACCGTGAAAGCTATCGCGATAAACCGGCGCTTTTCGCAAAGTATTTCGCAGATGACCCTGATGCAATTTTTATTGACGAAGGCGGCGCATCCCCCGAAGGAGCCAAAGGCTGTAGCGAAATAATTGATGAGCTACCAGAAACTTACGACCATATTTTTTGCGCCTGCGGGACGGGCACCACGGCGGCAGGTATTATTAATGGCCTGAACAAGCATGGCTTAGCCACGCAATTTAATGCCGTGCCGGTATTAAAGAACGGTGGTTTTATAAGGGATGAGATCAATAAATTTTTAATCCACCCTTCAAATTTTGATTTGCACACCGATTATCATTTTGGCGGCTACGGAAAAACTGAAAAGCGGCTGATTGAATTTATAAAACAATTTGTGGCCCAAACCGGGATATTGATTGAACCGGTTTATACAGGTAAAATGCTGTATGCCATTTATGATCTTGCGGCGAAAAACCATTTTAAGCCGGGAAGCCGTATTCTTGCCATACATAGCGGGGGCATCTGGGGCCTGCTGGGCATGAAGGACAAATTTGAAATGCAGAAAAAATAGCGGCAACCGGCTTTTTGTTTTCAAAAAATAATACCTTCGGATATCAAACCAAAATCTTGTTTATGAAAAAAATTACGCTCTTATTTTGCTTATCGTCAGCCATCTTTGCCGCAAAAGGGCAGCAAAATGCAGCACAGCCAGATAGCGGCTCATTCGTACTGCATAAGTTTGAGCAGCATATTGGTAAAGAAACCTATCATATCAGCAAAACAGATAAGGGGATCACCTATACCGTTGATTTTAAATTTGTGGATCGAGGTTCACCTGTCCCGCTAAAAGCTGAACTAAAACTGAACACCGCCTTCGAGCCAACCAGCCTGAATATAAAAGGAAGAACGTCGAGGTCATCTACTATCAATGATACCATCAGCATAAATGGCAACGACGCTCATTTAAAAGTTGATGATTCAAGCTATACCCAAAAAATAAGCGCATTAACCTTTCCGGTGGCTGGCTATTCACCCGGAACGGTGCAGCAGGTATTGCTTCAATACTGGAAAAATCATCATCAACCTGTTATAATTAATACTTTACCCTTTGGATCGGTACAAATAAAAAAGGAAGGCAAGGATACGCTCAATTTTAATAAAGAGTCCCTGGTATTGGACAGGTACACCATCAGCGGCCTGATATGGGGCAATGAATTGCTGTGGACAGACAAAGCCGGTAGCCTGATGTGCCTGATCACCAATGATGCCGAAGCCGACAAGCTGGAGATGATGCGCGAACCCTATGAAGCTTTATTGCCCGCCTTTATCGCAAAAGCTGCTACTTATAGTATGGCCCTGTTTGAAAAGGCAATGCCCAAAAGCAAGGGTGGTGAAAAAACAATTGCTGTAATTGGCGGAACATTAATAGATGTAGTCAACGGCACAAGTATTCCTAATTCGGTGGTACTGATAGAAAATGGCACCATTAAAAAAGTGGGAAAGGTAGGTGAAATAAACATCCCCGCCAATGCTAAAATTATTGATGCCAAAGGCAAAACCGTATTGCCGGGGCTTTGGGACATGCATGCCCATTTTGAACAAGCCGAATGGGGACCTGCCTACCTGGCCGCAGGCGTTACCACGGTACGCGATTGCGGCAACGAATTTGGCTATATCAATGCCATTAAGAAAGCGATTGACGGCGGCAGCGGGATCGGGCCAGTGATTTTGAAGGCAGGCATTATCGACGGCAAAGGCCAATACGCACTGGGAATTATACAAGCTGATACAAAAGAGGAAGCTATAAAGGCGGTTGACCGTTATTACGATAACGGGTTTATCCAGATAAAAATTTACAGTTCGGTAAAACCGGCGATTGTGAAGGCCATTTGTGCCGAGGCCCACAGGCTGAGGCTTACCGTTACCGGTCATATCCCCAACGGCATGACTTTACAACAGGGCGTTGATTCGGGGATGGATATGGTCAATCACGTACAGTATGTGTATTCCATTATGAAAAGGAATAAAGACAGAAGCATAAATTTTGAAGATTCTACCAGTAAAGCGGCCATACAATTTATTAAGAACCACCACGTAGTGATAGACCCGACAATAGGCGTTTTTGAGATGAGTTTCCGTTCGGTAAAAGATGATATTACCATTATGGAACCTGGGTTTTATACGCTGCCATTGCCATTACAGGCTTTGTTTAAGAATACCGGCCAGGACCCCGCCGGAGCAACAAAGTTTAAACCGCTTTATGAAAGTATGGTGAAGATAGTGAAAGTACTTTATGATGCCGGTGTACCGATAGTGACCGGAACCGACCAGGGTTTCCCGGGATACAGCCTCGACCGGGAGCTGGAGCTGTATGTTGGCGCAGGCTTAACACCAATGCAAGCTATACAAACGGCAACTATTACCCCGGCGCAGGTAATGAAGGCTGATAAAGTATCAGGCTCCATTACGGCAGGCAAAAACGCAGACATAACCCTTGTCGATGGCGATCCATTGAACAATATCAGGGACATCCGAAAAGTTACATTGGTTATTAAGCAGGGCCGGGTCTATGACCCGGTAAAATTGCATCAGCTGGTTGGATTCAGTAAATGAGGTAAAAGGTTAAAGGCGAAAGGTAAAAGGTTGGAAAACAAAAACCTTTTACCTTTAACCCTTCACCTTTCACCTAAAACCTACACCGCCCATTCCTTCCGCATCTCGCGGCCCCGGCGTTGGTTGGCTTCATCATCATTCCTGAATTCTTCTTTTGCCGGGTTCCAGTTTAGCGGACGTTTTAACTCGTAGGCTAAATTGCCGATATTGCAAACGGTAGCCGTACGGTGACCGATCTCAACATCAGCGACAGGTTTGCTGCGGTTGCGGATAGCCTGCAGGAAATCTTTATAATGGTTATCACTATAGTAAACATGCTTTTCATGCAGTCCGATATTCTTATCCTTTAATGATTCCTGGCTTGTTTCAAGTTTGCCTCTTATTACATGGATACTGCCAAGAGAACCAATAAAAGTAAGGCCATTGTCGCCGCTTACAGGCTCATGCGTCATGGTAATGCCATTGGCGTATTGGTAGGTTAAAAACTGATGGTCTTTATCCGGCGGGGTTACTTTCACCGGACCGCTGCTGTCCATATCAAGCGCCCACTGGGCAATATCAAACATGTGTGCACCCCAGTCGGTCATGCCGCCGCCGCCAAATTCCTTATAGTCGCGCCATTTGGCCCAAAAATCATCGGTAAGGCCTGGTGCCAGAAAATGGTTATAGTTTTGTGCTGTGTTCGGCCCCAGCCAGAAATCCCAGTTCAGGCTTTCGGGCATTGGCTCGGCAGGCAGGTTATAAGGTACCGGCGGCGGACCTACGTTTACCTTTACGGTTTGTATATCGCCAATGTAGCCATTGCGCACCAGCTCAACCGCCTGCCTGAATTCGGGCCAGGAGCGCTGCATATTACCGGTTTGAAATATCCGGTTGTTTTTCCTTGTTTCTGTTACCATCGCCCTGCCTTCTTTTATGGTTAAGGATAATGGTTTTTCGCAATAAATGTCCTTCCCGGCCCTGGCCGCAAGGATGGCGCATACTGAATGCCAGTGATCGGGCACCGCAATCACCACCGCGTCAATATCTTTCCGGGCCAAAAGGTCGCGGAAATCGGGATAGGTTGCGCAGCCCGCATACTGGCTTTGCCCTGTTTTGGCGGCATAAAACTGATTAACCTGTGCAGCAAAAGCTTGTAATTTTGCGCCGTAAACGTCAGCGGCAGCTATAATATTCACTTCACCGGTGTCTAAAAATGAACCCCTTAAACCACCGGCCTGTTTTCCCGTACCAATAAAGCCAAGATTGATCAGGTCGCTTGGAGCCGTATAGCCTTTGCCGCCCAGCACAAACCGGGGCACGATCATAAAAGCCGATAGTACCGAAGTTTTCTCAATGAATTTGCGCCGGTTCATGGCATTTGCAGGTGTTTTTTTAGTATCCATAATTGGTTTAATAAAGATTACAAAGGTTGATAAGAAAAACTAAATATAGGGGATTTATTTTGGTCATTGGTCATTTGCTTCGCGTCATTGGTCATTGGTCATTCAATGTCGTTTACTTAAGGGTTCCTTGGCATTTTGCCTCACCTAAACGGCGCAGCCCTCATTTATGCCTTTAAAATAAACATCCTTATAAATAATCCTCTCCAAAGGAGAGGACTTTAACTTCGCTCTTCATTAAACCCTCTCCTTTGGAGAGGGCAGGGTGAGGCGTAGAGCGCGTTTATGGGAAGAACTAATTATTCGTTTTCCTTAAGTAAACGACATTGAATGACCAATGACCAATGACAATCACACCACCAGGTTCAGAAGCAACACCCCGGCTAAACCAGTAACGGAAATAATGGTTTCCATCAATGACCACGATCGGATCGTATCTTTGATCGACAGGTTAAAATATTCTTTAAAAAGCCAGAAACCACCGTCGTTCAGATGCGAAAAAGCAAGGCTGCCTGCGCCAATGGACAATACCATCAGGTTGGGATTGATGGTATGATCGTGCATAACCAGTGTTTGCACAATGCCTGCCGCTGTTAAACCTGCAACCGTTGCCGAACCCAAACTTATACGGATGATGGCCGCAATGAGCCATCCAAGGATAAGGGGCTGTAAATGGAAGTCCTGTAAAAAGGCGGCGATATTTTTATCCGCGCCGCTATCGGTAAGTACTGCTTTAAAAGCTCCTGAGCCCGCCACGATCAGCAGGATCAGCGAAACATCTTTTATCGCGTCGCCGCATACGATGGCAATATCCTTCATGCTTTTGCCATATTTAACACCAAGGGTAAAAGTGGCTACAATCAGCGAAATGAGCATAACAATGGGCGCATCACCGATAAATGCGATTAGTTTGTGAACACTCCCCTTGCTATGATCCATATTAAGATATACCGTAGTTGTCATCAGTAATATAACCGGCAGCAAGGCGGTTAAGAAACTGTTGGCGGCGCCTGGCAGCTTATCGTCAGGGATCTCCTCTGCCATAAAGGTTGCCAGTGGGTTTGAGGTGATATTTCTTATTGTACGTGAAAACAAGGGTCCTGCAATGATAGTAGCCGGCACGGCAATGATAAGTCCGTAAAATAGTGTGGTACCGATATTGGCATGAAAAATTACGACAAGAGCAGATGGCGATGGATGCGGCGGCAAAAAACCATGTGTTACCGACAGGGCCGCCAGCATAGGCAGCCCTATATACACCGCATGTAATTTGTATTTGTAAACTATCGAAAAAATAAGCGGTACCATCAGCACAAAGCCTGTTTCAAAAAAAAGCGGGATGCCGATAATAAATCCAACCACTACCAGCGCCCATTGTATGTATTTAATCCCGAAGCCGTTGACCAGTACTTCTGCAATTTTTTGCGCAGCGCCGCTGGTAGCAACCAGTTTGCCTATCATCGCACCCACACAAATGATAATGGAGATTTTGCCGAAAGTATCACCAAGGCCGCTTTGCACCGATTTGGTAACTTTTTCCAGTGGGATCCCCAGCATCAGCCCTGCTGCTAAAGAAACGATGAGGAAAGCTATAAATGGGTTTAACTTAGCCCAACTTACTAACAGAACAAGC
Source organism: Sphingobacteriales bacterium (assembly GCA_044448725.1). GTDB lineage: Bacteria > Bacteroidota > Bacteroidia > Sphingobacteriales > Sphingobacteriaceae > Mucilaginibacter. The sequence goes on from JBIOHE010000095.1 coordinate 12,199, forward strand.
AGGATAATGCAGAAGAGGATGGTTAATAAGGTCATTATTTAGCTTTTAATTGGTTTACCCGCTAAAGATAGGATCTTGCCGGTTATCCCAAAAAAACAAAATAATAATCTCATTTTCATGAATTTCATAATAAAAGGAAGTTTGTTTGGATAGGTAGCCAATTCTCACGTTTTCGTCGAAAGAAGAGGCTTTAAACATGTAAGGCTGCGTGGCAATTAAGCCAAATGTTTTGTGAACTTTTTCTAAGAATTTATAGGCTTCTTTTTTGCTCCACTTATTTTCGATAAGCTCACCGATGGTGACCAGCATTTCCGCGGCCACGTCCGAAAAAACAATTTTTAAGGCCACCGTTTCGCGAGAATTTGTTTTACTTCCTCGTAAGATTTAGTTTGGCCATTTTTTGCCTGTTCCTGCCCTTTTCTGATACCGGCTATGACATGCTCAGGAAGTTGTTCTGTCATGAAATCATCCTCTTCCTCTATTATTGAGGCCTGAGTGGCCTTTGCCATTTCGTAATAAAGGTTTTTATATTTTTCGTCGAGGTCTATTACCAATCTCATTGCGTTTTTCTTTAATAACAAAGTTAACTTTTTAAATTAATAAATAATCCTGTTTGTGAAGTTTTTCAATTCGAAAACTTTGTACATTAGTATCAAAAATCACTATCATGAAACTTATCGCCTATTTAAGCTTCCCAGGGAATTGCGAAGAAGCTATTAACTACTACCAAAAAATATTTAACGGAAATATCAGCGACCTCAGTCGTTTTGGGGATACTTTCCCGGTGGCTGATGATCAAAAGAACAGGGTAATGCATGCAAGGCTGGCCTTTGCCGATAATATGCTGATGTTTTCGGATAATATGCCGGGCGCCACGGTTGATTTCGGAAACGGCATCAGCTTAAGCTTAGGGTTGACTGACGAAGCGCAGGCCCGCTCGATTTTCAGTCAGTTGGCCGAAGGCGGCAAAGTAACCATGCCCATGGAAAAACAATTCTGGGGCGCAATATTCGGCCAGGTAAAAGACCGTTATGGGATCAACTGGATGATTAATTGTGAGGTGGGAGCATAAAGAAAAAATATGTCATTGCGAGTGAGCCTGCCTGCCGGTAGGCAGGGAACGAACGTGGCAATCGCGAACTATGCATTGCAGATTGCAAAGTTCGCGATTGCTTCGTACCACGCAATGACAAACTAACTTATTAATAATGCGAATCAAGGGTTAAAAGACAAGGTAAATAAAAGCAGCAGCAATTTTACCGAAGATATGTACGAGTAACCCATTGGTAGACCTGACCTTGCTGGCTCTTTGGATGTCAGTATTTACGATGAGCCAGTTAAAAAG
>JBIOHE010000096.1:0-13476 GCA_044448725.1 Sphingobacteriales bacterium
ATAATCTATTAATCCTTTAATCATGGTTCAGACAATTAATTCTTATTCATCAGCCCGTCATTAAATTTAATAAGCAGATTAAATAAGTTCCCGTATTCAGTCAGGGGCAGTGTTGCGCTGATATCATAAATGTCATGATAGGCTTTGATCCCGCCAAGGGTATAAATAAAAAAAGCCGGTACACCTTTTTCTGTAAAAAAGTAATGATCACTGTTGGCCGCTTTACCCCTGGAGTTAACTTTTACCAGGTATTTGCCTTTTTCGTTTACCTGCCTGAGCATAGAAAATTCATTGGGATAAACGCTTGCGTTAACTACCGTAATGCCTTCATTTCCTGTGCCCTCAATATCAAGGTTTACCAAAAACCTGATGTTTTTTAAAGGAATAAGCGGGTTTTCGCTAAAGTATTTTGAACCCAGCAAACCGGCTTCCTCCCCGGCGAACAAAATAAATGCCATGGAATAGGGTTGGGGATGTGCCGCATAATATTTGGCGAGGCTCAGCACCTGTGTAACCCCGCTGGCATTATCGTTGGCGCCGGGGAAAAAGGTGTCGCTCCCCATGCCGCCCAGGTGGTCGTAATGGGCTGTGAAGACTATAACCGAATCGGGTTTGGAGGCGCCTTTTACTATCCCGCAAATATTGCCTGTCTTAAAATTGTCTGTTAATTGATTTTCAATGTTTACTTTGATAATAAGGGGTGTAGTTTTCTGTAACTTTTTATCCAGTTCAATCAAGGTATAATCCAGCACCTTTTGTTCTGCCGACCATGTTAATTTATCCTGTAGCTCCACAATTATGCGGTTTACAGGATCAACAAATGTAACGCTGTCTTTTTGCGCCAGGCTGCCCTTGCCTTTAACGCCGCGGCTATCGGCGCTGATAATAAAATCCCGCCCCGGCGATAATTCTATCTCATTAATAGCAACTTCCATTTTACCCGGAAACGTATTAACCGGGTAGCTGAATTGCTGAATAAAGCTTTTGCCGTCCATCGGGTTTACACCATAGCTTTTCAGCTGTGCAGTTAAAAAGTCAGCAGCTTTAGCCATGCCATTTTTAGTGTAGCCTCTGCCCCAAAAGTAGGGTGAAGTTAAGGTATCCACCATTTTACGGGCAAAAACACTGTCTTGCGCAATAGCCAGGTGCATGGAAAATAGCAGCATTATTGTTAATTTTATTCGCATTGTGTCTGTTGTATAGGTTAACGGTTTAAATATAAATAATTATTGGAAAGGATAGGCTGCAATCTGCCATTATGAAAATTGTTGATAAAAAAGGTTTGCTTGTTAATTGAAAAGATGCAGATATTGTGATTTTTGATGACAATATAAGTGTGGAGATGACGATTATAAAAGGGAAGATAGTGCATGGAAAGAGAGTCTGCTCGTAACGACGGGATGCAAAGGGTTTCTGCATGTTATACTGGAAATCTGGTCACCCATGTATATGAAAACAGGGGAATCATGGGGAAGGCTGCCGCTGATATTGTTTCGGCTAAAATTGAACACCTGCTTGGGCAACAGGAATTTGTTAACATTATTTTTGCTTCCGCACCTTCGCAAAATGAGTTTTTGGCCGCCCTGATTGAAAAAAAAACGATTGACTGGCAACGGGTAAACGCTTTTCAGATGGATGAGTATATCGAATTACCTGAAAATGATTCCCGTGCATTTACCTTTTTTCTTAAAGGGAAAATATTCGGGCACCATCAATTTCATTCAATTAATTATATTAACGGGAACGCCTCAGATATAGGGGCAGAGTGCAGGAGATATGCTAAATTGTTGACTGAGTATCCGCCGGATATTGTTTGTTTGGGTATTGGTGAAAACGGGCATCTTGCTTTTAACGATCCGCACGTTGCTGATTTTGATGATCCCTTACTGGTTAAAATGGTTAAGCTGGATGCGGCATGCAGGCAGCAACAGGTTAATGATGGTTGCTTTGCCGGGTTAAATGAAGTGCCGGCTTATGCAATTACCTTAACAATCCCGGCGCTTATGGCAGGTAAATATATTTATTGCGTGGTTCCGGGCGAAAAAAAGGCCAATGCAGTTTATAACACAGTGCACGGAGAAGTAATTGAAAAATACCCTTCGGCTGTTTTGCGCCGGCACGCGAATATGATACTGTTTTTGGACAGGGCCAGCGCCGCCCTTTTATAAGCATTGTTAAAATAATAGAAAATTAAACAATAGTTTGGAATATTTTATAACATAAAAACTATATTGCTTCCGAAATACAAATAGTATATTTTACCTGAATTGTGCTTCTGGCCGAATACCAATATTTAAGATGAAAGACTTTTTAAACGAAGATTTTTTATTGGAAACAACAACCGCGCAGCGTTTATATCACCAATATGCTGCGGGGCTGCCCATTATAGATTACCATTGCCATTTGCCGCCTGACGAGATCGCTAACGATATTAATTTTGATAATCTTACCCGGATCTGGCTGTTTGGCGATCACTATAAATGGCGGGCCATGCGCGCAAACGGCGTAAATGAAGCCTATATTACCGGGAACAAAAGCGATTGGGAAAAATTTGGAGCCTGGGCGGCGACCGTTCCCTATACCCTGCGTAACCCATTATATCATTGGACACACCTTGAATTGCAGCGCTATTTTGACATTCATGAGTTGTTATCGCCTTCAACTGCGAAACGGATATATGACGAATGTAACGAAAAGCTGCAATCGCCGGAATACAGCGTAAGGAACCTCATCAAAAGCCGGAATGTTGAGGTGGTTTGCACTACTGACAGCCCGCTGGATGATTTGTTCTTCCACAAAAAAATTAAACAGGATGGATATAGTGTAAAGGTTTTGCCCACGTTCAGGCCTGATAAAGCGATGCAGGCCGAAGATGTTCAGGCCCTGAATAGCTTTATTGATCAGCTCGGAGATATTGCCGGATCGGATATTTGTGATTTGGACACTTACCTTGACGCTTTAAAGCGGCGGCACCACTATTTTGCGGGAAGTGGGTGCTGTTTATCAGATCATGGATTAGAACAACTGTATGCAGCAATTTATACAGATCACGAGATCAGGACGATATTCCTGAAAGTAAAAGAGGAAAAGGCATTATCCCATGACGAGGTGGTTAAATTCAAGTCGGCCATGTTGTATCATTTTTCGGTTTGGGATCATGAAAAAGGCTGGGTGCAGCAATACCATGTTGGTGCTTTGCGTAACAATAATACAAGGGCGTTAAGCGAATTGGGGGCCGATACCGGGTATGATTCCATTGGCGATTTTTCGCAGGGCAGGTCTTTATCGAAATTTATGAACAGGCTGGAGGCGGAAGGAAAACTAAGCAAAACAATCCTTTACAATCTGAACCCGGCGGATAATGAACTGATGGCTGCCATGGCCGGGAATTTTAACGACGGCTCCGTGGCCGGGAAAATACAGTTTGGCTCGGCCTGGTGGTTTCTTGATCAGAAGGACGGCATGACCAAACAGTTAAATACACTTTCAAATATGGGCCTTTTGAGCCGGATGGTTGGCATGCTGACAGATTCGCGCAGCTTCTTGTCGTATCCGCGGCATGAATATTTCAGGCGGATATTATGCAACCTTTTTGGCAATGATATTGAAAACGGGGAACTGCCAAATGATATGGAATGGACCGGTAAAATTATACAGGACATCTGCTGCTATAATGCAAAAAACTATTTTGATTTTGATAAGGTAAAATGAACGGACTATTTAACAACCAGCTTTACACAGGTAAAGTGCTTTCCTTTGGTGAGTTGCTGATCCGCTTTTGCCCTGATACAGAAGGAAATTGGCTTGACAATCACCAAATGCCTGTTTATATAGTTGGCGCAGAGCTGAACGTATCAAGGGCTTTGGCGTTATGGGGATTGCCGGCGAAATATTTCACCGCCCTGCCGGAAAATGACCTGACCCAACATATCGTCAAATCCCTTCAAAATAAGGGGATCGACACTTCGCCGGTTCATTATGGAGGCAACAGGGTGGGTCTTTATTATTTAACTGAACATAACGACATAAAAAATGGCGCCCTCGTTTACGACCGTGCTAATTCAGCTTTTGCCGAACTAAAACCGGGAATGATTGACTGGGATGAAGTACTTGACGGGGTTAGCTGGTTTCATTTTAGTGCGATTTGCCCTGCGCTTAGTCAGGGTACGGCAGATTTATGTAAAGAAGTGCTGGAAGCGGCATCAAAAAGAAATATTACGATTTCGGTGGATCTGAACTACCGCTCAAAATTGTGGCAATATGGAAAATTCCCAGTTCAGGTTATGCCAGGCCTTGTTAAATATTGCGATCTTGTGATGGGAAATGTATGGGCGGCCGAAAAGATGCTTGATATTCCGGTGATACCTGATATACATGAATCTGGTCAAAAAAGCATTTATTTAAAAGAAGCATTGAAAACTTCGCAAAATATAATGGAGCAGTTTCCGAAATGTAAGGCAGTTGCCAATACTTTTCGCTTCGACGCTACCAATGATATAAAATATTATACAACTTTGTACACAGGTAACCAATTATACCATTCGGGCGAATATGAAACCGGACACGTTATTGACAAAGTAGGCAGTGGTGATTGTTTTATGGCAGGTTTGATCTATGGTTTTTATAACCGGCACGAAGTAAATGAAATACTTGAATTTGCCACTGCCGCCGCATTTGAAAAGTTATTTATAAAAGGCGATGCTACCACCAAAACAGTAGCCGAAATTAAAAGAGCAATAAAATGAAAATTAAAAAAGCGGTATTAAACAGCATATTAGCCCAGGGTATGCTGCCCTTGTTTTTTTATGATGACGCTGAAGTAAGCCTTCAAATCATCCGGACGCTGTACAATGCAGGTATCAGGGTAATGGAATATACCAACAGGGCCAAGCCGGCGTTTGAAAATTTTAAGGTGTTAAGAAAGGCGGTTGATAAAGAAATGCCTGACCTTTACCTCGGCATCGGCACCATAAAAAACATATCGGAAGCAGAGGCTTTTGTTGATGCCGGGGCTGATTTTATCGTTGCGCCTACCATTAACCCCGAGGTCGCAAAAGTTGCCCATAAGCATAAATTATTGTGGATACCGGGTTGTATGACGCCCACAGAGATTTATAACGCGCAGAAAAACGGTGCCGAACTTATAAAGATATTTCCGGCTAATGTTCTCGGCCCCGGTTTTATAAGCGCTGTAAAAGAAATATTCCCCGGCGTGCTTTTTATGCCGACCGGTGGTGTTGAACTAAGCGCAGCAAATATTAACGGCTGGTTTAAGGCGGGGGTTAGCGCAGTAGGTATGGGGGGTAAGCTGATCAGCAGGGAAGTATTAGACAAACGGCTTTATGAAAAACTGCATACTGACACGATAACTGCCATTGAATTGATAAACGCGGCGAGGTAACCAATTGATTAAAGCTGCGATATGGAAAAAATAAAGGTCGGGAACTATAGATGGGTAGTGGTTGCCCTGCTGTTTTTTGCAACAACCATCAACTATCTCGACCGGCAGATCATAGGATTGTTAAAACCAACACTGGAAACCCAATTACATTGGACGGAAATTGATTATAGCAATATAGTGAGGGCGTTTACCGCAGCTTACGCGGTAGGTTTACTGGTATTTGGCAATTTTATCGATAAAATAGGCACAAAAGCAGGTTATACCATTTCTCTGATTGTATGGAGCGTTGCAGCAATGGGTCATGCTATTGTTAAAAGCACTTTTGGTTTTGGGGTAGCGAGGGTTGCTTTAGGGCTTGGCGAATCGGGTAATTTTCCGGCTGCTGTTAAAGCGGTTGCCGAATGGTTCCCTAAAAGGGAGCGTGCATTTGCAACTGGTATATTTAATTCGGGCGCTAATATCGGCGCGGTAGCCGCACCGGTAATTGTGCCGTGGATATTGGGCATATATGGCTGGCAAATGGCATTTTTACTAACCGGCGCCATTGGGTTTATATGGCTTGTTTTCTGGCGGATATTTTATGAGATACCCTCAAAACATAAAAAATTAACCGCCCCCGAATATGAGTTTATCCATAGTGATGCCGAAGAACCGGGTTTAGTTGACGGCGAAGGTGCTAAGGTTAAGTGGATCAGGCTTTTAGGTATCAGGCAAACCTGGACATTTGTTGCAGGTAAGTTTTTAACCGATCCGGTATGGTATTTCTTTTTGTTCTGGCTGCCATCTTATTTTTCGAGCACCTTTAAAATCGATCTGACAAAACCAAGTCTGCCTTTGGTAATTGTTTATTCAGCAACAACTATTGGGAGTATTGGCGGCGGCTATCTTTCCTCCTGGTTTATTAAAAGGGGCTGGCCCATATTTAAAGCACGTAAAACAGCTATGCTGATCTTCGCCGTTTGTGTGATACCAATTGTAACTGCACGTTTTGCAACCAATATTTGGCAGGCAGTGGGTTTAATAGGTTTGGCAGCGGCGGCCCACCAGGCTTGGAGCGCCACTATCTTTACAACAGCCTCGGATATGTTTCCAAAAAGAGCTGTCAGTTCGGTGGTCGGTATCGGCAGTATGGCGGGCGCGGTTGGGGGCTTTTTCTTTCCGGGCCTGATAGGTTATATATTAGAAACCAATAAACAAGCGGGCCACATCCTTGTGGGCTATAATATTATTTTTTTTATTTGTGGTTGCGCATACCTGCTGGCATGGATCATCATGCATATACTTTCACCGAAGATGAAAAAAGTAGCGCTATAGCCTGCTAAAACTTACGAAATTTTTAAAATTTCGTAAGCTTGTTTAGCTGTGTCAAAATAAACTTTCAGGATAATTTACGCTTTCTAAAAAATCAAGCACTGCCGTATTAAATTCTTCCGGATGCTCCAGATTGGGCAAGTGCCCGGCATCTTCAATGATCACCAGTTTACAATTCTGAAGATTTTCTCTCAGTTCTTCTGCTTTGGCAACCGGGGTAAATTCATCTTCGCGGCCAACAATTACCAGTGTAGGTACGTTTATTTGAGGAAGCACTTCGGCTAAATAATCTATTCTTTCCGCCCTGGCCCGTAAAGCTGTCGCGGCTGCTTTTGGCGAAGTGGCTTTCATCATTTTTATAACATGGGCAGCAACTTCCGGCATCGAACTGACGTGGGCCGGTTTAATCATTTTATAGATCACTTCTCCGGCATAAGCATCCATCCCCTCGTTTTCTAAACGGGTTGCAGTATCGTACCGGCCTTGTTTAACCTCGGGGCTGTCTAATCCTGCAAAAGTATCTGCAAAAATCAGGGTCCTTATTCTGTCAGGCGCCTGGCGGAATATTTCCATAATCACCTGCCCGCCCATTGATAATCCTGCTAAATGAAATCTGTCAACCTTTAACTGGTCTAAAAGCAGCAGTACATCTGTCGCATAGTCTTCAAATCTTGTTATTTCACCGGCAGGCAAACTGCTTTTTCCATAACCTCTCAGGTCGGGCGTGATAACTTTGTGATTGTTTGAAAACGCCTCCACCTGCGGGTGCCACATCGTATGGTCAAAAGGATGCCCGTGTATCAATACAATTGGTGCCCCTTTTCCGGCAATTTCGTAAGCGATTTCTATATGGTTAACTTTTGCTATAGCCATAAAATAAGATTTGACAAATATACCATCGTCGTAAAAAAGGAAAATGTTTTAAATCACTATTTTTTTGGTTTCTAAACTTTGCGCGGGGGCAGGTCAAATGCCTGTGCATCATGTTCAAAGTGGCCTTTGTGCGAGCCGTCGCAAAATGGTTTGTTGGCCGACAGGCCGCAGCGGCAAATGGAAACAATGGTCCTGCCCTGTAACCCGTAGGCATTGCCCTGCATATCTACTATTTCAAAGTCGCCGTCTATTTTTACCGAGCCGTTGCTGTTTATTGTAAGTTTTGTTGTAGCCATTGTATTTTTTTTGGCGAAGATAGTGATTGAGACTTATTAAAAACAAGCCTTGTACGATTTGTTAACAAGAGGTAACAAACGAGGCAAGGCTATATTAATTTTTACTCAGCAAAACATCCTGCAACACCTGCCAAACATTGTCGCCGACAATTTTCGCACCTTCAGCTGTGGGATGGATGCCATCTTTTTGGTTTAACGAGGGCACGCCGCCAACGCCTTTTAAAAGAAAAGGCACCAGCGCCATTTTGTTTTTCGCAGCAAGCTCCGGGAATACGGCTTTAAAACTGTAAGCGTAAGCCGAACCCATGTTCGGCGGTACCTGCATGCCAAGCATCACCAGTTTAGTTTTTGGATATCTTAGTTTTACTGAATCGATGATGGCCTGCAGGTTATTGATGGTCTCCGTCACCGGGATGCCGCGCAGGCCGTCATTCGCGCCAAGCTCAAGAACAAAAACATCTGTCTTTTGCTTTAATATCCAGCCGATACGGGCTTTCCCGCCTGCAGATGTTTCACCGCTGACCCCTGCATTTATAACTTTGTAATGCAGGTTTGCAGCATCAATTTTATTTTGTACAACAGCAGGGAACGCCTGGCTTTGGTCATCCAGCCCATAACCGGCTGTAAGGCTGTCGCCAAAGAAAAGCACTGTTTTAGTGGAAGACTTATCGGATTGATCTGTTGCAACCACTGCTGTTGCCGGAGATGATTTTTTCTCCCCGCAGGCTGCAAGCAGCATGGAAAATGTTATACAAATTAAACTTAGTTTGTGCATGTTTTTAATTGTTGTTAAAAAACTTTATCATTTCGAACCATAGAGAGAAAACTTAAACTCACCGCCCTCAGCCCGCCAAACTCCTCACTTCACCCGGCGATAAACTCGTTTGCTTTTTAAAGAAATTTGAGAAATGCGAAAGCTGCTCAAAACCCAGGCTATAGGCAATCTCTGAGATGTTCCAGTCGGTCTGTTTGAGCAGAATTTTGGCTTCCTGTGTGATGCGGCTGCTGATATGTTCGGTAGTGGTTTTGCCGGTGGTATCTTTTAAAACCTTGTTCAGGTGATTACTGTGTACGGCTAACCTGCCGGCATAGTCACTTGCGGTACGCAGGGTTACTTTTTGTTCCGGCGATGCTATCGGGAACTGCCGCTCCAGCAGTTCAATAAACAGCGACGATACCCTTGCCGAAGCATTATGGGTGGTGTTATAGGTGGTGATGGGTTCCAGTTTTTGCCCGTAGTGGATCAGTTCCATTACGTAATTGCGTATCAGGTCGTATTTGTAAAGGTAATTTGAAGCGATCTCCGCCTGCATTTTTTTAAACAGCAGCAGGGCTTCTTCGGCAACTTCATCGCTTATCTGGAAAATGGGAAAACCGCCGGGGCGAAAAATCGGCAGCTCGTCCAAAATGGCGCCGCTTTTGGCCTGCAGCAAAAAATCACCTGTAAATATGCAAAAGCAACCTGTCTGGTTATCATCCTGCGGTACCCAGTTATAGGGGATTTTGGGTGTTGCAAATACCAGGGCATTCTTTTCTATATGAATTGTCTTATCGGCGTATTCGGCCACGTTGCGCCCACGTACCAGGCTTATTTTATAATATGCCCTGCGGTTGTAGGGCATGTGGTTAGGATCGGCTTTAAATTTAGGGATAAGGTCCTCGAAGTTAAAAATATTAAAATGGCCAATCTCTTTGTTTATCCCGTCAGGTAAAAGCGATTCAACACTTCCCCTGGTTTTTACTGCTATTTCTTCATAAAAATCGTTGACGGTGATGGTTTGCATGGTGGTAATAATTGAATTTGATAAATATCTTTATTTATTGATCAGTTGAACAACCAATCAAATATACTGCATACGCCTGTTAAACCAACGTCATATTTGAATATGATAAACAATGGATTGAATTGTGCAAACTTACCTTCTTTAACCAGCCATACCTTTACGCCATCAAATTTTAATATAAATAACAATGGAACTTACCAATAACACCATACTGATAACCGGCGGCACCAGCGGCTTTGGTTTCGAATTTGCCAAACGCCTGCTGGCGCAAGGCAACACCGTAATTATTACCGGCCGTAACCAGGCAAAACTGGATGAAACCCGGAAGAAACTACCCGGTATCCACACTTTTCAAAGCGATGTAAGCGATCCGGAGGCTATTACTGTCCTTTTTAACAAGGTTACCCAACAATTCCCGGGCCTGAATATCCTCATCAATAATGCCGGCGAAATGCGCAAGATCATCCTTCAGGATAGCGCTATCGACCTGCATGACATTACCCGCGAGGTGGAGATCAACCTGATGGGGCCCATCCGCATGGTGCAGCAATTTTTGCCTCATCTTAAAAAACAAAAAACTGCCGCTATTTTAAATGTCACTTCGGGCATTGCACTTGCACCGTTCCCGATTTCACCGGTTTACGGGGCCACTAAATCGGGATTGCGTTCCTATAGCAAATCCTTGCGGGTACAGTTAAAAAATACAGGTATAAAAGTATTTGAATTGATAGCGCCCGGCTCGGGCACCCCCTTAAACGATAAATTTATGGGCCTTAATAATTTTGACGACAAAATGCTGATGGACCCGGTTAAACTCATCGAAGTGGCCATAAAAGGCCTGCAAAAGGATACTTATGAGATCTACCCGGGCATGGCGCGCATCATCAGGGTAATGTCGAGGTTGGCGCCGGGGTTTTTGCTAAAGCAGATGAGCAAGGTAGGGGCAGAGGAGATGTCGTAAGGTGTGGTTTGGAGTGAATTATTTTATGCTTTTGTTGGGTGTTGTTATTGTAATAACACCCGCAACGGCGAAAAAAATACTGGTTTTTTTGCTGATATTTGAGCAACCAAAAAATATTACCTGCCAGTTTGTATGATTAATTTATTCATTTTTTCAAATCCTGGATGCCTGTTTTCATTCCGTTTGAACCGGAGCTTTCAAAAGCTTTTAAAAGTATTATGCCTGCTGTTCGTGCTGACAGGCTTTGTGTTAATTGGTTCGGATAGCTGTGCACAAAATACTATTGTAGTTATTACCCCGCATCCCGATGATGCCGAAGCTTCCTGCGGGGGATTGATTGCCAATTCAGTTGCTGCCGGTGACAAGGTTGTGATTATTACGATAACGGGAGGTGAATATGGTATTGGCGGCAAAACGCCGGCAGAAGCGCGGGCCATCAGGACCGTTGAAGCCCAAAACGCGGCGGATGTTCTTCACGCAAAAGTTGAATTTTTTGGTGGTATTGATGCTTCACTGCCAGTTGATACGTCAAATACGGCAAGGCTTGCTGAAATTTTATTGAGGTTAAAACCATCAGTTGTTTTGGCCCCCTGGCCGCTTGATGTGCATCCCGACCACCAGGCAACCGGTTTGCTTGCCTGGCGGGTTTTTCAGGATAACAGGTTTTCATTTGATCTTTTCTTTTACGAAACTAGCAACAGCCCGCATACAAAAACATTTGCCTTTGTGCCTACCGATTATGTTGATATAACCAACCAGATGGCAATAAAAAAGGAGGCTACTTATCAGCATAAATCACAAAATCCTGCCGAATGGTATGGCATGTATGAGATATTGGCTACAGTACGCGGCTACGAAGCCGATGTGCCTTTTGCCGAAGCTTATATCAGGGCTCAAAATTCATCGGGCATGGGCGGGCGCAGGAATATTACCGGTAAGCTTCTGACAAAGAAATGATTTTCATAATGACCGGATGAATATGTTGTTTACTTTCCTTTACCGTCGTATCTTTATTAAAGCTATCTTTAAAGAAACATTATCGCCATCGTTTTATGAAGACCCTGTACCTTATCTTAGCCCTTTTACTTTTCAACGCCGGTGTATTTGCCCAAACCCATAACACAGTGACAATTATTTATGGAGCTACATCAACAGATATAGCTACGTATGGCGTTGATGATTATGCGTACCGCATAACCAGCGGTCCGATGTATGGTTTTACCTACACCCGTAACATAAGTAAATTGTTTTCGTTGGAGACGGGGTTTATAATTTCGGATAATCATTTAAAGCTTTCACCCAAGTCCTTTGTCCAGTTGATTACAGGTAACCCTAACGGCGATGTTAAGATGCTATCCACGCCGGTTTATGCAAAATTCACCTTCTTTAAATATTTGTTTCTTGATGCGGGAATATCGGCTGACAGTCAGATGAATTATCAGGGTTCTGCAACGTTTGAGCAGTCAGGTTTTGGAGCGGAGGCTGGATTCGGCGGAAAATATAGTTTCGGGCGGATAACCCTATCCATAAACCCGTTTATTTTCGACCATATTGTTTTTGTTGTCTTCAAAACAAACTCCAATAATCAGTTGGTTGAAACAGGCCTGAAGTTTGGGCTGGGCTATAATTTTTAAAAAACGATTTATTCCATTTTTGATGGAAATACCAACAAAGGTATGTTTTGCTTTGCTAATATTTTCCTGGTTTCACTATGCTCAAATAACCTGACAAAAAATGAATGCTGGCGGTGCAACATAGCTAAAATGCCGGCCCCCGATTCATTAATTAAATGATTCAGGGTTTTGGTAATATCTTTTCCGTTAACTAAGCGGCAGGAGAGGCCCTTATAATTCAGCATGGCAATTTGCTCCTTAAATGCTGCTTCTTTTGCGGGCAGGGTCGATCCGTTCTTATTTGGATTAGTGATATGAATTATTTCAAGCTGTAAATGGAACAATTTGCCAAGTTTAATCAGGTAATGGATTGCTTTTGTGTCAGCTTCATTAAAATCGGTTGCAAACATCGCCTTACGCACCTGTTTCAGATTAGTTTTTGCGGGTACAATTAAAACCGGCCGGGTTGCATTATTGATAATTGCATTGGTGTCTTCACCGGGCAAAAGGTCATCTTTGCTTCCTGAACGCGCACCCATCACCACCAGTTCAACATCGTTATGCTGAATAATATCAGCCACATCCAGGCCCAGGTCGGTATCGTCAGATCGCCAGTATATCGCAGGTATCCTGTCCCCGGGGTCTAATTGGTCGGCGATTGACTCAAGACCTTCAGCCAAAGCCTCTAAAGCCTGTTTGCTGTGGTTTTTACGTTCACAAATCTCATCAACCAGCCATCCACCCCCGGGTGCGGAGACGATTGTCGTATAGTCGATACAGGTGTTGAACAATAGAAGGTCTGTATGGAGTTTTCCGCTAAGTATTAAACCAGCTTCGGCAGCGCAGGCAGCATTTTTTGAAAAATCGGTAAGCACGAGAATAGTTTTCATGGCACTGGCAATTAAATTTAATCAAAGATCACCCTGATTCGATATAAAGATATTGAAACTGAAGTTTTACCGATATGATTGCAGGCATTTATAAAAGTGATTTAAGGCATTGGTTATAAGTGTTTTCTGTTTGTAAAAACAGTCGTCGCCCGTAAATTTAGGATCAGGCAGAGTGTGATTAAAAAATAAACAATATAAAATCTATAGAATTAGTAGTATAAATAAATTTTTATATATTTGCGACGTTAAATAAATGCAATGAAGAAATTTTTACACTCGCATACCGGGCTTGTTAAATTCCACAAAATGCTTCTCTCCGGAGCGATGTGCTGCTGCTGTTGTTGCTG
>JBIOHE010000097.1:0-13474 GCA_044448725.1 Sphingobacteriales bacterium
GAATATAACTACTATGTTTATAATGTTCAAACAGGGCAAATACAGCAGTTTAACCTGAAAAAGAAATCATTAAAGTCCGTGTTTGCTGGTGACGGCAAAAAAATTGATTCGTTCTTTGATGCTTATTCCGGATCGATTGATGATGGGTACCTGAAGAGCCTGGGTGACTATATGAACCAATAACATTTTTGTTTTTAGAAAAGAAAGCGAGCCGTTATATTATTTATAGCGGCTCGTTTTTTTCATTAATTTGTTAGCCGGTTTAAAACAGTTTTTTTATCACTAAAAGATAAAAAGCGCGCTTATATTCGTTAACTTGTGGTATGAAGAAAATAACGCTGATATTAATTGTACTGCTGGCTTCGGTTACAATGTCTTTTTCGCAAACTATATCTGTTAGCGGGTCGGTTGCGGATTTGCCTGTTTTCAGGCCTGTTGAAGAAACAAAGGGCAGCCGCTACCTTTTTGACGACTGGGTGCGGGGGTTTGTGCTAAGCCCCGATGGCACTATCTGTAAAGACTCGTCTTATGGGTTTGAGTACGACAAAATAGAAGGCGGATTGCTGCTAACACAGGACAAAAAATCAGTTATCAGGGTTGATAACTCAAAAATAAAGTCGTTTACGCTGTACGATAAACAAAACCAGCCGGAGGTTTTTGTATTGGCGCCGCAGATAGATCCGGTTCATTATGTACAGGTTATTGCAGACGGCGCTAAATTCAGGATCTACAAATTCACCCAAACACATTTTGTAAAGAACAATTACCATACCGATGGTATAGCAACAACCGGTAATAATTATGATGAGTATGTTGACGATAATACGTATTACGTTTTAAATGTTCAGAACAATCAGCTGAAAGAATTAAGCTTAAAAAGGAAAGCGATCAAAACGGTATTTGGGAACGGAGCAGACAGCTACCTTTCGTCAAATCCGGGTACAATTGATGATGAATATTTAAAGAAACTGGGCGACTTCGTAAATGAATAACAAAGATCGTTTTAATCCCAACTAAAATCTGGTTGGCTTATTAATGATAATTTCTCAATCTCCTCAACAGAAAGCTTAGTGTATTTGGCTATTCGGGCAGTAGAAATACCATCTTTTTTCATTTCACGGGCGACCTCTTTTCTTGCGTGTTGTTCACCTTCCTGACGTCCGTAAACTGCTTCACGTGCCATAACTTGTTCCACTTTGCTAAACATCATATTCTCTATAGGTTCAAATCACGCTGCACCTTTAATACAAAATCCTCATTTACGCCAACCAGTTTGGCAATCTTTGATGTGCTAAAATCGGTCGAAGATAAAAGGTTGCGGGTAAAATCAAGGTTCTTCTCCAACTCTTTTTGGGTCATACCTTTTTCAATACCTTTTTCCAAGCCTTTTTCAATACCTTTTTCAATACCTTTTTCCAAGCCTTTTTTTTCGGCTCTGTCCAATAAAAATTCTTCAATTCCCATGGTTATCCTCTTTTCCGTTAAAATACCAATCTCTTGTTCAAATTTAGCAAACATTTTTGGGTTTTCAAAATGCAGGTAATAGCGCAGGAAACTCATCAACTTTCTTATTTTTACCTTTGGCATTTGCTTGGTTAACAATCGCCTGGCAAGACCGTATGCAAGATCATATAGTTGCTCATCTTCCAACCTGGGTCGCGACAACGCTAATTTGCCCGTAAGTACTGCCATGGCAAAAGGGTTATTGCTCGCTTCCAGTTCAGCATCGTTTTGGTCGATAATTTTATAGGTGTTGAAGGAGTAATACAGTTTTGTCCCCAAAAACTCCCTTTCATACTGTTTTGGATGAAAACTTTTACCGGTATCGGCAAATATTGCAAAGGCGGTAACGGGTTTGTCATATTTATCCAGTATCCTGTAATAATACTGAAACATTCTTTTGGCAAAATTCTGGTCGGTATAGGCCTGTACTTCCACGTGTATCAATATCCATTCTTCATTACCGTTACGTGTAAAAACTTTTACCAGTTTATCTACATAGCGCGGCGCGTACTTCTCATCTTCGGGCGGGAATAATTGTTCAAGTTCCTTGTCTAAATATTCGAACCCTCTATCCAGGTCAAAGAGCTCATCTGCATCAGGATAAAAGAAACGCAGGAAATCATCAAATATATCTTCTAACAGAGATTTCCAGAGTATGTCATTATGGTTCATATTGTATTGTTCAGGTTGTTATTTTATTTCTTATCCACGCTAAACCTCCCTGGCCCCACAAACAGCAACCCTGCAAACATAACAGCGTCTTCAATGGCGTGTGCGGCGCCATCCAGGCCTTCTCCTTTGCCCAAAAGCATAGCGGCGGCCACAATGAGGTTGATCAGCAGCAGCAGGCATACCGGGCGGAAAGCAAGCCCGATTAACAGCAGGAACCCACCGAAGGTTTCGGTAGCGGCGCTTGCCAGTCCCCAAAACACACGCCAGAAATGAATGCCTATATACTTTGTGGCGCTTCCCAGTTCGGTCCAGGTTTTTACGCCGCCCCCTAATTTTGAATAGCCGTGATAGATAAACATAATGCCTAAACCAACACGGATCACCAGTAACCCGAAGTTTTTATAATTGCCTAAATTGCTGAACATTGCCATGTTGTAGAGATTGGAGATTAGTTAATTAGAGGTTAGTTATTAAACTGTTTTAAATGATTTCAGGATTTTGAATTATTGAAATCATTTAAAACAGTTCTGTGCAATCAAATAAATCAGTTTAATCTGTGATAATTACGCGCTCATTATTCACCGATAAAAGTATTGTTTTTCCTAATATCAAGCTGCAATTATCGGGAATATGCCCGGCCGGAAAATCAAAGCAAACGGGGTAATTGTACTCCCTAACAACTTCCATAATAATTTCGGGCACGGTTTGGCCGAAGGAGATATCGTTGTCTTTTACATCGGTAAACCCGCCAACAACCAAACCAGCCAGGTTTTGCAGTTTGCCGGCACGTTTTAAATTGCGCATCATGCGGTCAATGGAATATAAATATTCACCCACGTCTTCTATAAAAAGTATTTTTCCATTGTAATCAGGATCGGATACGGAGCCGGATACCGCTATCAGCAACGATAAGTTTCCCCCTATTAACATGCCAGATGCTTCCCCGCTGCGGTTTAGGGGATGTGAAGGAACCTGGTAGCTCAATTCTTCCCCAAACAGAGCCTTTTTTAAGGTCTCTAAAGAACGCGCCGAAGCATCAGGGATGTTCACCGGCATCTGGCCATGAATGGTTTGTGCGCCATAATTAGCAAACAAATGGGTATGCAAAACGGTAATATCGCTGAAACCGATAAGCCACTTGGGGTTTTGAGCAAAACGGCTGAAATCAACCTTATCAATCATCCTGATGGTGCCGTAGCCGCCGCGGGCGGCTATAATTGCTTTGATGCTGTCATCATCAATAAAACGCTGCATATCGCGTGCCCGCAGGTCATCGTCACCTGCAAACTGATGATGACTTGCCTCAAGGGTTTCGCCCAAAACAACTTCGAGACCCCATGATTGCAAAAGTTTTACGGCATCGGTCATCGGCGCGGGCAGTTTTTTTGCCGGGCAGGTGATGGCGATTTTATCCCCTTTTTTGAGTGGCGGGGGTGTTAGTCCTGAATTTGTCTGAACCATGATTTTTTGGATTGAAAGATTACCTTGATTATTGAAGGTCTGAAAAAATCATGAAATCCTCAAATCAGGCGAATCGAGGTTCAGACAATTTTTCGGACTAAAAAAGTATCTTTGCAAGGTTATTAAATTTTCATGTCGAAACTAAATAAATTTAAAAGATTCACCGTTACATCGGCATTGCCCTACGCCAACGGGCCCCTGCATATAGGGCACCTGGCAGGCGCATACTTGCCGGCAGATATTTTTGTGCGCTATTTACGACTTAAAAATAAGGACGTGGTGTACATCTGCGGTTCGGATGAACATGGAGCAGCCATCACTATAAAAGCCAAAAAGGAAGATACCACCCCGCAGGCCATCATTGATAAATATCATCAGCAGATCAGGGATAGTTTTATTGAATTCGGGATCTCGTTTGATATGTATCACCGTACCTCATCGCCCATACACCACGATCTTTCGCAGGAGTTTTTTTTGAACCTTTACGAGAAGGATGAGTTTATAGAAAAATATTCGGAACAGTACTTTGATGAGGATTACCAGCAGTTTTTGGCCGACAGGTACATTACCGGTACCTGCCCTAATTGCCATAACGAAAACGCCTATGGCGATCAGTGTGAAAAATGCGGATCGACCTTAAACCCGACAGACCTGATTAACCCGGTATCTACCCTGAGCGGTAAAACGCCTGTATTAAAGCCGACCAAACACTGGTACCTGCCGTTGGACAAATACCAGCCCTGGCTGGAAAAATGGATTGATACCAAAGAGGGCGACTGGAAGGTAAATGTATTCGGGCAATGTAAATCATGGTTAAAATCGGGCCTGCAGCCCCGCTCCATGACCCGCGACCTGGATTGGGGCATCGACGTGCCGCTTGAAGAGGCCAAAGGTAAAAAGCTTTATGTGTGGATGGATGCGCCGATAGGCTATATTTCGGCCACCAAACAGTGGGCGCTGGATAACGGCAAAGACTGGAAATTATATTGGAAAAAGCAGGAGAATGAAGCCGACGAGTCGTGCCTGCTGCATTTTATTGGCAAGGATAATATTGTGTTTCACTGTATAATTTTCCCTGCTATTTTGCATGCGCACGGCGAATATATTTTGCCGCAAAATGTGCCGGCCAACGAGTTTTTAAACCTGGAAGGCGATAAGCTTTCCACCTCGCGTAACCACGCGGTATGGCTGCACGAATACCTGGAAGAGTTTCCCGGCAAACAGGATGAACTGCGTTATGTACTGACCTCAATACTTCCCGAAACAAGCGACAGCGAATTTCTATGGAAAGATTACCAGGCCCGCGTAAATAACGAACTTGTGGCTATTTTAGGCAACTATGTGAACCGGGTAATGATACTGATGCACAAGTTTTACGAAGGTAAAATTGAAGGCAGCGCCGATAAAATTGTACTGACAGACAAGCACCTCGGTGTGGAGCTTGGTCGTTTTTACGATGAGATAGAAATTAACCTGGAGGCGTATAAATTCAGGCAGGCTTTGCAAAGTGTAATGGAAATTGCCCGTTTGGGTAACCGTTACCTTACCGAAAATGAGCCCTGGAAGACGATAAAAACAGACCCCGAAGGCGCCAAAACTACTTTACATAACTGTTTGATATTAATTGGTCACCTGGCGTCTTGCTTACAACCCTTTTTGCCGGGCACTGTTAAAAAGATTGCGGGAATGCTTAATCTGCCTTTCAGCGCCCTTGCGTTTGACGGGGAGATAGCATTTGATAACGGACATCAGCTAAATGCTCCGGCTTTATTGTTTGAAAAAGTGGAGGATGATGTGATCGACTTCCAGATGCAAAAGCTGTTTGATAAAAAGGAAGCCGCCCAGCCCCAGCCCCAAAAGCAAATTGAAGTAGCGCCTGCCAAAGAAAACATCAATTACGAAAGTTTTGCAACGATGGACATCCGTACCGGCACCATTTTAACCGCCGAAAAAGTTGCCAAAACAAAAAAACTGCTGAAACTGACCATTGACACCGGTATTGACCAGCGCACCATCGTATCCGGCATTGCCGAATACTTTGAACCGGAAGCCATCATAGGCCAGAAAGTAAGCGTACTGGTAAACCTTGAACCTCGGGAAATAAAAGGCATCCTGTCGCAGGGCATGATACTGATGGCCGAAAATGCCGAAGGAAAGCTGAGTTTTGTTTTATCGGGAGAGGATATGCACAATGGGTCGGTGATTCGGTGAAGATTTACGAAGTTTAAAAAACTTCGTAAATCTGGGACCTGCTCAACTCAATAACTGCACTTGACTAACTCAATCAAAATTTGCACCTTTGCAACGATTTTGCGAATGGATAGGATAAATCTAAAATCGTAATTCTAAAATCGTAAATCACCTGGTCCCGTAGTTCAACGGATAGAATAGGAGTTTCCTAAACTCTAGATATGAGTTCGATTCTCGTCGGGACCACATACGCTTAATTCAAAATCAATCAAAAGCCTGTAAATCAAATGTTTACAGGCTTTTTAATTTTGGCAAAATGACCATTTTATGCATCTTTTTTCACTATTCTGGTGAGTTTTTGAGCGTTTTTTGGCAGTTTTCTAATTTACTCACCAGAAGTGTTATAATTCGCTGAATGTCAAGTAGTTCAAAATTTGAACATCTTGATTTTCAAGGCCTGTAAATGTAGTTTTGTAACGAATTGTGAACTAAAATTGGTGAGTAAATGAAGACTAAAAATTTTAACCTGACTTTCTATCTGAAAAAGCCAAAAGGCTATGAATCAGGAATTTTGCCTATCTATTTGCATATTTCTGTAGATGGAAAACGAAGTGAAGCAACCATTGGGCGAGGAATCGAACCTGAAAATTGGGACGAAAAACGTGGAAAAGCGCGCGGAATAAAGGAAGATGCGAAGAGTTTAAATGCGCATTTAGACAGTATTCTTTCCAAATTAAAACGCATTCAAACGCGTATGCTGGACAGCGAAGAAGAGATCACTGCCGATACATTGAGAAATGAATTGGACGGCAAAGGCGTGAAATCTAAAATGCTGCTGGAAATTTTTCAGGATCATAACAAACAGATGGAAACATTAATCGGGAAAGGGTATGGGGCAAACACACTTAAAACATTTAAAAGTTCATTTAAACATGCGCTGGAATTTATTGAATGGAAATTTAAGCGGCCTGATTATGAATTGAGGAAAGTCGATTATAATTTCATTAAAGATTATGATTTTTATTTAAGGACTGAAAAGAACTGTATTCCCATATCTTCTGATAAATACGTCAAGCATTTAAAGAAAATCATTTTGCATTGTCTGGCCAATCGTTGGATAGTGGCAAATCCCTTTTTGCATTATAAATCTACCGCAAAGCCATCTCCAAGGACTTTTCTAACTAAATATGAATTAGAGGCCATAAAGGATAAAGTATTGTCCATAGAGCGTTTAAGTGTGGTCAGAGATATTTTTGTTTTCAGTTGCTATACTGGCCTTGCTTATATAGATGTGCAAAAGTTAATGCCAAAGGAGATTGCTAAAGGTGACGATGGTAAATTATGGATTTTCACCAGGCGACATAAGACCGATACACCTTCACATATTCCCTTATTGAAAGAAGCATTGGAAATTATCGAGCATTATAAAGATCACCCGGTTTGCTTACAGAGATCGCTTTTATTACCTGTTCTAACCAACCAGCGGATGAACAGCTACCTGAAAGAGATTGGCGATCTTTGTGGTATTACCAAAGTGCTAACCTTTCACATGGCCAGGCATACATTTGCAACAACGGTTACCCTATCTAATGGGGTGCCGATGGAAACGGTATCGAAAATGCTCGGGCATAACAGTATAAAGACAACCCAGCATTATGCCAAAGTTTTAGATGGTAAGGTGAGTGAGGATATGCAAAAGCTTGAACAAAAGCTATATGATAACACACCATCGGATAGCGGGATTGCAGCCCGATCTGAAACGGTTGAGCGTGGGCGCGTTGTTAAAATGTTTCGATAGTATACTAAGTCGTAATTATCGGCTCAATAGTGGCTCGCCTCGGCTCATACCGGCTCAAGTATTTAAAAATAGTACAAATTTGACAATTTTTTCTTATCTTTACAACAATGGAAGTTCTACTATTAGATATAGCTTCACAAAAACTAATTGATGCGGAATTGATGCCAGCGAAATTTTCAGATATGAAAGGCATAACCGATGGCTGGGATTTTAGCTGGAAAAAGCATTTTAACCTGCCCAATTCCAAAGCATTTAAGATCGTTCTTAAATCAGATCCGCGGGTAGTGCAGGGATTGTTGCTTTTTCAGATGCTGGGCAAGGAAGAACCCTACATGGCATATTTGGAATCTGCCCCTAATAACAAAGGTAAGGACAAGCAATTTGACTTTGTGGCCGGGTGTTTGATCTCACGAGCATGCCAGCTAAGCTTCTTAGAAGGCAAAGGACATTACGAAGGTTTTCTATCTTTTAAATGCATGGATGAAAAAGTGATAAAAGTTTACGCTCAGAAATATGGCGCGATCAGGGTAGATACGACATTTATGTTTATAGAACCAAGAGTAGGCAAACAATTGATAGAAGAATATCTGTTTAGGAAATACGTTAACTAATTGAAGACATGGAATCAAAAGAAGAATATTTACTCGAAGATGGTTTGGTTGGTGATCCCGATGGTGTAGATCAAAATAGTGAGGGTTACAAAAAACTTAAACAGGCTATTGCGGAACGATACAATTCATATTCTGAGGCCGATAAATTGAATATTAAATTGGATGGCATAAGATATGCCATTATAGATTATCTCGAAAATGAAGCTGTACATATCATTGCACCGGGTATGTTTATTAAAAAATGCTTAGAAGTATCTATGGTCAATAAAAAGGCCTTTGCACATTATATCAACTGGAACACTGGAAATTTGACCAAGCTTTTAAATGGCGAACGGAAGATCAATGCAGACATAGCAATGATATTGGAAGCCACCTTTCCTGTTAGCGCATCAATGTGGATGCGATTAGAGGATAAAAATGAATTGGTGCGTACTAAGCAGGGAAAAACGCGGAACTATAACGAGTATTCCTTAAACAGATTGAAACAGGAAGCTGTAAAAGCTTAGTAGAGCATTTTAAATATTAAAGGCGCGTTTCAGTAAAGGAACGCACTTTTTTGCTTTGAACAGACAATTTAAAAACAATCTCCATCAAAATTCGGTTTACACTTTTATAAATTTAAACCTTATGCGAATATCCTACTTCAAGCCCCTCCGCCGTTTCGATTTTAACCCCCATCCCTTCGATATTGGTAATCCTTTTGGTAATTGGTATGGACACTATGACCACCACTTTTTAAAAGTGTTGTATAAACGCAACGAAAACGAATACCCGGAATTTTACAACCGCCATCTAAACTATTTCTTAGAACAAAATCCAACTAAGACCCCGTTTGACTTTTTCGAGCATGTAAGCCATATTGTTAAGGACGGTTTAGAGCAGTTGGTAAAAGAAGACAAGAACGATTCCCGGCATGAAGCCAATATGAACAGGAAGACGGCCTTGCGTTCCTTTCAAAAGTATCTGAAGAGCATAGATGAATGGAATCATGATAAAACCAAGGACGAGGTAATTGCAGATCAAGGCACCGAAATAATTAAACTAAAAGCCGAACTGGCTAATTTAAAAAAAGAACTCAAAGAAGCCCGTAAACTGGAAACACCGGACTATATCAATATTGCAGATGGCTATCGCGACACCCTGTTTGACCTGATCCTTCAAATACAGGAACTCCAATTACCCGAGGGTAAGGAATTGGTTTTGTCCCAAACTCAGGCCGCCTGGACAAAAATGCTCTGTAAATATTTTCGTGAGGGCGACAAGGAACTCAACCTTGATACCACCCGCCGTTATTTTCCTTCAGATAAAAAAGAGCCGGGTGTCAAACATGCCGTTATACAATCCAAACACAAACTATTTCAGATAAAGATGGCACCAAAACGAAGCCAGTCGTAGCCAATCTTTACCAAACAATATCTTTCTGAATACTAATGAATTAGCGACAGTTATTGCCTAATTCATTTACTCCCAAAAGTGACCATTCAGTTCTGAATGGTCAAAAAATATTCCTTTCTATTTTCACATTTGCCTCAACCAAAACAGGAAGGAGGCAATATGAATTAACCCTGAAAATCACGGGGCACGCAAAAAAATCAGAGATCATCCCATAAGACCCTATAAATAAATGCGGGTTACCCAGCTTTAAACGGTGGTATCCCGAAGAATATTTATACACAGTAGAGATAAAGGGGAAAATGGATTCAACTATTTGCAACATTAATCACTAACAAAGAAATACCTATGACAGCAATTGAATTAATAACGAAGGAAGACTTAAAGACATTCAAAACCGAACTATTAACCGAGATCAAACAACTGCTCAAACCTGGTACAGGTGAAAGCAAGAAATGGTTAAAGAGCAACGAAGTGCGCAAATTGCTCAACATATCACCCGGCACGTTGCAGAACCTGCGCATCAATGGTGCGCTAGGATTTAGCAAGATCGGCGGGATGATGTATTATAAACTGGAAGACATCCATAAGCTATTGGAAGGGGGCAAGCAATAATGAAAGCCACTATCCAAAACGAAACCGCAGGGTTCAGCAAGTGGGTCAGAAAAATGGGCAAAGACAAACGCCTGCTGGCGACCCATATAAGTCTGTTCACCGCCTTGTTTGTACAGTGGCAACGGAACGATTTTATCAGTCCGTTTCCGGTTACCCGGAAAGGGCTGATGGGTTATTCCAGGATCGCTTCGATAGCCACTTATCATAAGTGCATCCGGGAACCGAACGGGTACGGATACATCCGTTACCAGCCGTCCTATGACCCGGTAAGGGGGAGCATGGTGTACTGGCCCGATTGCCCGGTGCCGTAAGGCATCCGGGCAAGATAAAGGTCTATACACATAGCTGTAAAGTCAGCGGTACGTAGTACCGCAAAGAACTCCGGGCTAAAGCCCGGATAAAGCAAAAAGTGGTAAGATGGCAAGGTACAGATCCCGGATACGAAGTATCCGGGTCACACGAGGGGCGTTAGCCCCGATGTGGGAGCCAGCTATGTTTTGGTGTTACCAAAACTTGCTGGCCCCATTCATGCTGTCGCATTCATGGGGGGATTTTTAAGACAGAAAAGGACTTAAAGATGTTTGAAAAACCAAAGAATAACAAAGGTGGCAGGCCGCCAAAAGAAGTAAAGCGATTGCGAACACTTTCCGTTAAGTGTTCCTTTTTTGAGGGGATGCAGATTGAGAACAAGGCTAAACAAGTTGGTTTAAGCGTATCGGAATACTTGCGGGAAATGGGTTTGAAAGGAGCGGTAAAATTCAGGGTTAAAACCCTTAATCGAGAGGTATTACAGTTAACGGGAACACTAAACCACATAGCTGCCAACCTAAACCAGATCGCTAAAAAGCGAAATTGCTTTGATGAATTAAGCGTACTTGAACGCGCAAGACTCAATCAGCAAAGTACCAGCCTGCAGCAGGTAGTTACGGATATTAAGAGCTATTTACAATGATCGGTAAGATAAGTACAGGAAAAAGTTTCCGGGGATGTTTGAACTACCTGCATGAAGGTAGGTTGCAGCAGAATAAAGCTTTGCAAGACATAGAACAGAAGAAAAAGCAGGCGCAGGTTATTTGCTATAATCAATGCTTCGGTAATAAAAAGGAATTGATACAGCAGTTCAATGAGGTGCGGTATTTAAACCCAAAGCTATCTAAACCGGTATTACATGCCTCTTTAAGCTTTGCGCATTCCGACCAGTTAAGCAACCAGAATAAAATTGACATCGGAAAACAGATGGCTAAAGATTTTGGATTTGAAAATAACCAGTATGTGGTTATAGAGCATGGCGACCGGAAGCACCAGCATTTGCATATTGTGGCTAATAGGGTTGGTTATGATGCCAAGACAGTATCCGACAGCAACAATTATAAGCGGATCGCGAACTTCTGCCGGAGCATAGAAAAGAAGCATGAATTGGAGCAGGTGTTAAGTCCACGGAAATTTCTGTCCAAAGAGCAACGAATGATCCCACGTCAGGACATCCGCAAAGAAGCATTAAAAGAAGTAATCGTTAAAAGCCTGAAACAATCCATAACCATTAAAGAATTTCAAAATAAAGTTGCAGAGCGAGGCTATGAAATCGAATTAGGTAGAGGTATCGCCTTTACAGATGCGCAAGCGGTACGTTTTAAAGGAAGCCAGGTTGGTTATGCTTTACTCAAAATTGAAAAGCAATTAGCACAAAACAAACAGATGCAGCAGGAGGAACAACAAAAGCCAAGCCTGGCTCAGCAACTCAGGGAGACGATTTCAAGATCACAAAAAGAAGAACAATTGAAAAAACAACAAGAGGATAAACAGGAAATTAAACAACCGGAAGGATATAGATTATGATAAACGAAACAAATTTTAATTCGGTGATGGAGGATTTCACCAAAGAATTACAAGCAGTAAAAGAGGTGGTTAAAGTATTACCTGCAAAGGTTGATGAACTCACTAAAAAAGTAGATGGCTTTAATAGCAAGGTAGATAACATACAGGTAACGGCCCCGGCCCCGGAATTATTACCAGTACACAAAATTATGGCGGATGGTTTTACCACTATAAAAAACTCGGTACAAAGGCAGCTTAATGACCTGTTCACCAAAAACCGCATACTGGTATTGCCGGAAGACGGCGGTAAAAGCTTTTTAAAGATTATGGGCAAACGGTTTATGATTTTAACAGGCGTGGCCTTAATAGTTGGTTTTATTTGCTGGTTTGGTTTCCGTTACTGGTATATGAATAGCGAGAACACCCGTTATCGTAAATCGTGGTATTGGAATTATATTAAACTGGATAAAAAAGGCAAACAGGATATGGTTAATGACCTTGATAGTTTTAAGGTAACCGATATTAACAGCTATAGGACGGACAGCATAGAGCGGTATCAAAAAGGACAGGAAACCGAATTGCGTATTAAACAACTCGAAAGGGAAGCAGATAGTTTGAAAGCATTAAAAAATCAGTCTAATTGATAAAAGACACCCCCATTCGGGCAAAGCAGGTTCATCCATGAATCCCGGCAGTCCGGGATCATTCCTTCACCAGCTTTGCCTGACGCAGCAAGAGTGAAGCTACGCAACACACTTGCTCTTTGCCGCACAAAAAAAACACCAATTTCACCACATCCGGCAAAGTTATCGACCAGCGGATTAAAGGTCAAGGCTATATAAACGAAGCAGCGTTGTTTGTTTTTTAGCGGTGCTTCGGCCTTGACCTTTAATCCGCCTTGCGCTTTTGGTGCCTAAGCGTTGAAATTGGGATGGTGTGTGGAATGACTTATTGGCTTAATAAAACAAAGCTACCACCGAACCAAGTTATTGCTTTCGTTAGGATATGAACAATTTGTAGCGGAATCGGGTGTCAACCGATCCATGAATCTGGTGGTCAATATCAGCAGAATATCCACCTTAACTTCTTTTGTCAATTTGAGCCTTTCTATAAATTCAACCCACCAGACAAATATACGAACGCCTGTCCTTTTTTCAACCCTGCTACTTAGCTCTTCCTGAAATTGGGGCACCCCCTTCGGGCCGGGCTATACGCTATATCTGCTACGCAGGATGTCGCTGCTATCCCTGTTGCGAATTAATGCCTAAATACTTTTGCTCTGCGCAAGAGCTTAGACAGTGGCACAATAAAAAAATGGCAATTGGCTGCATTTGTTGACCACGCTCATTGCATTTCGCCGGGTCAAGCTGCATTTTCCACACCGCCATATTTTAAAATGAACAGTATGGATTAATAC
>JBIOHE010000098.1:0-13230 GCA_044448725.1 Sphingobacteriales bacterium
CAAACAGGTAGTCCGCCAATTGGCGGAGCATGAATGGCTGGTGAATTTCCCGTCAGTATATGGTATCTTACGCTTCTTTTTTTTAAATGCTATTTCCCTGTTTTAACCCCCATTTTGGGCCGTAAATGCAAAATTTACTTTTTCAGGGCAGATCAGCTTAAAAAACGGCTTTCATTTTTATATCTATTTTTATTGGAACCAGCTGATGATCAATATATTTAAAAAATCGATATATTAGACATTCAATTGTTAAGAAAAAGGTAAAAACCTCATCATAAAAAAACATAAACGGGCATGGCGGAAACATCTGAAAATAAGATTGGTTTATGGGCCAGCACTTCGCTGGTTGTCGGCAATATGATTGGGGCAGGTATTTTTTTAGTGCCTGCGGCAATGGCCTCGTTTGGAAGCATCGGTTTGCTGGGCTGGGTATTTTCGGCAATTGGTACATTTTTCATTGCAAAGGTTTTTGCCAATTTGAGCAAAATGCTGCCAATGGCAACCGGCGGGCCTTATGCCTATACCTATCATGCATTCGGCGATTTCGCCGGGTTCCTGGTTGCCTGGGGTTACTGGCTGTCAAATGTATGCGCTATCGCCGCTATTGCCATCTCCCTTGTAAGTGCATTGAGTACTTTTTTTTCTGTTTTGAACAGAAATGCCATTGCGGATATTATAACCGGTTTAAGTTTCATCTGGCTGGTGACGTGGATAAATAACCGGGGTATTAAAACATCGGGTAATGTGCAGCTGATCACCACGATTTCCAAGTTATTACCGCTGCTCGTCATTTCTATCGGTGGTTTATTTTTTATCAGGTTGCAAAATTTTCATCCCTTTAACAGCAGCGGAATATCCTTTTCAGGGGTTATTTCCGCTACCGCCGCCATTACTATGTTTTCGTTCCTGGGGATCGAATGCGCCACTATACCTTCAGGCAGCGTAAATAATCCTGAGAAAACGATTTCAAGGGCAACCTTGCTGGGGCTTCTGATTACCGCCCTTGTTTATATTTTAGGCAGTGTCAGCATAATGGGGATTATCCCGCAAAAAATACTACAGCATTCTGTGACGCCTTATGCTGATGCGGCGGTGATTATGTTTGGCAGCAGCGCCCGTTACTGGGCAAGCGCTGGCGTTGCCATTGCAGCATTCGGCGCTTTAAACGGCTGGACACTGGTGCAGGGGCAATTTCCTTATGCTGTGGCAAAAGACAAATTGTTTCCCCCTGTTTTTACCAGGTTAAACAAAAAGGAGGCGCCTTATTTAGCCATAATTGTGAGCAGTATTTTTGTTTCGCTGTTTATGATGATGAACTACACCAAAGGACTGGTGGAGCAGTTTAAGTTCCTGATATTGCTTACCACCTTAACCACGCTGGTACCCTATCTTTTTTGTGCCGCTGCCTATATTATTGTCAAATTGGATAAAAATTATCTCCACAGCGGCGGTTGGGCACCGGCAGTTTTAATCGGGGCGCTTGCATTCGCTTATTCATTATGGGCAATTGCAGGTTCGGGCCAGGATACGGTTTACTACGGCTTTTTATTGCTGATGGCCGGGATACCCTTTTATGTTTGGGCGCTTTATAAAAAAAGGGACAAGGAGGAAACACCGGAGGAATAGACTAAGCCAATTGGCTGCTAATGGTCAAAGAACCTCTGTAATATTATGCTTTTATTGTTTTTTAACAGTATTGAAAATGTTACATATTATTGAATTGACAAACGCCAATTATGTTTGTTTAACAGGTTAGTAAATAAAAGTATTAGCCTGTCATCAAACTAAATTGAAAATGAAAAACCTTATTGGTATTACCCTTTTAATGCTGCTGGCAACCATACTGGTTAAAGCACAGGATATAAAAAATACACAAGCCAGGCCAGACAGCATTATTAAAATTATTCCGGTTGGGGCAGGCAGCCATACAGCTTACCTTTACACTATCGGGGGCAAGCTCCAAACGCGCGAGGATGTAGCAATCAGGTTAATGGCATACGCGCCGTCGGCTACGGAATATCATGCCGCCGTAAATAATATTACATGGTCTTACGTCTCTTTTGGCGGATTGGCTATAACCGGGCTTGCTGCTGCAATTGAATTTGCGAAAAACAATAAATATGCAGGGGAAACGACAGGTTTTGTTAACGGGAATCCGACCTTTATTTACCAGAAACATAATTTAACAGGGGCTTATATTTTAACGGGGATTGCAACGGCATTTTTAGTAACATCAATTGTTCATTTTTCAAAAATTGCATTTCATGCGAATAAGGCAATCAAGTTGTATAACCAGCGTTTTGAATAGGTTGGCAGAAAAAGATTTACGAAGCTTTTGAAACTTCTTAAATGTGATTATTAACCATTATATTTGTATTAAACCAAATAATTGCAACAATGACAACGCTAATTATTGAAATTCCGGATATTGAAGTTATGGATATATCAAATATTGTAAAAGCAAAAGGTGGGAGTGTTTTTAATGCAAGCGTGGATGACGACAATTTAACCCCGGATGAATTAGATTCACTCAAAAGAGGATTAAAAGAAGCACTTTTAATAAAAGAAGGTAAAATCAAATCTATTCCTTTTTCTGAATTATGGAATGACTAATTTAGTTGAAGTGTCACCCGAATTTAAGCGGGATATAAAACCTCTTGCAAAAAAATATCATACTTTAAAGCAGTCTGTTGAAGATTTACAGAAGAAATTATTGTTAAAGAATATAAATCAAAAAAGCAGTAAATAGTATCCCGCTACTCAAAAACTTCCACCTCTCCATCGCACATTGCCCAAACCATATAGGGATGGGTATCGGCATGATAAATTTCCCCTTTAGCTGTTATACCAATTATGCCGGCGAAGCCGTCAAAGGGTTTTAGCTCTTCAAATGTTTTTTTTGTGGCCAAAGATAGTGGCATGCCGTCGGTTACACGGGTAACAATGTTTGATGCTACTGCACCGCTAACAATATCTTCGCCTACTCCTGTGCATGATATGGCGGCTGCAGCGTTGGCGTAGTTGCCCGCCGTAGTTGCCGAATCGCTCACGCGGCCGGGTATTTCAAAACCTTTGCCACCTGTTGAAGTAGCGGCGGCCAGGTTACCGTATATATCCAATGCAGCGCAACCCACGGTGCCAAGCCGGATAGAATCACTTAGTTTTTTGTCATATTCTTTACGGCGCTGCGGTGTTTCGGGGTTATAGTAGCCAAAGCCATGTTCCCTGGCAAAATCTTTTGCGCCTTTGCCGCTTAAAACACGGTCGTCGTGGCTCAGCAATTTTTCAGCAATGCAGATCGGGTTTTTAACATCTTCCACATTGATGACCCCCGAAAAACGCAGCGATTTACCATCCATAAGCGATGCGCTCAAACGTATTTTACCATCGCTTTGAATTTGTGAACCCGTGCCTGCGTTAAACAAATCGCAATCTTCCAGCAGGCTTACTGCATAAACCACAGTTTCAAGAGCGGTATGACTTTGCAGATATTTATAGCCATGGGTTACTATTTCGGCAAGCGCCTCCTGTTTGGCTTTTTTGATTTCCTGGTTAGTTTGCGATTCGCTGAAAAAACCACCGTGAATAATTAGTTTCATGTTTTGAGATTTGGAAGAAGTCCGAACGTCAGGAAGACAAGAAACGTATTTTCTGTCGTGTCCTGACATGGGTTGACATCATAAGTTAACAAAAAGCAGGTAAAGATGACAAAAAGTAAACGAAATTAATACCACACCTATTAACGTTAAACAAAAAGCAGTAAAAAAGGTTGGCAGGAAAGCCAGAACATCTCATTTTTTTTGAAAGAGTAAGTACCTGCGTATTGCTGAAAGGACTGTGCAGGAACCGGCGGGCCGCTACCCGGCAAAAATATTTTATGCGTTAACCTAATTGTGCGATGCAGTGCAGGCCCAAACCGGGGCGATGCCGTGATTTTAGCTATATGCCCACTGTATTGCCAACACGCTTTAGTCGGATTTTACCCTTTCTTTACTTTAGACTTAGGACTTTCGACTTCAGGCTTTCGACTTTAGAATAAGCATCAATTCATGAGTGACAAGCAGGGCAGACGCATTAAAATAATTTTCAACAGGACGTTAAAATAAGCGGGTAAATAATTGATGGTCAGATAATTATCTATTGATTTCAAATGGTTTGTTTTGTATATTTATCTGACAATCAGATACTTATATGAATAAAAAGCCCGGAATTTCTACTTACTTTAGCACGATGAAAGATTATCGTTTAGATCGGAAACAAAAGCATGACATACTTGATATTATCGCCATTACGAATGCCGCTGTGGTTTGTGGTGCAGAAGATTGGTATGAAATTGAAGAATTGGCTATCGTTAACGAATCCTGGTTTAAAACATTCTTCATGCTGGAAAATGGCATACCCGTAGTCTGCGACTACACTAACAAAACAAACAATCCACCTCAATAATCTGGTCGTTACCGGCATAATTAGCGGCGCCTGAATAAATACAATCAAAACTGCCGGGATAAAAGTATTCACCTAAATAATAAATGAATAATTGGTTTTGACTGGCATTAAATATATATTTGGCAATCGATTGCATAACGATAAGCCTTTATAAACCAAACTTAGCGGGATATACTTTTAAAAGCGCTCCGGCAGACCTTTAACACCTGCTGTTGCGCTAAAATATATCAAATTTCAAATTGTACGGGGTATAGGGGCAGCCACTATATGTCAATTTAACCATCATCATAAAAAAACGCCAATGAGTACTCAATTTACCGCAACAAAATTAGTCTTTACGCTTTTTATAGCAGCAGGCATGTTAAATGCAGGCAACTCAACCGCACAGGGCAAAACAGATACAGGTAAGCAGGTAAAATACCTTTCACAGCCGCTAATCAGCTCCATTTACACTGCCGATCCGTCGGCGCATGTGTTTAACGGTAAAATTTATATCTATCCTTCGCATGATATCAACGCCGGTATCCCCGAAAATGACAATGGCGATCATTTTGCCATGAAGGATTATCATATCCTTTCTATGGATAGCATTGGTGGTAAGGTTACCGATAATGGAGTGGCGCTTGATATAAAGGATATCCCCTGGGCCGGCCGCCAGCTTTGGGCGCCGGATGCTGCTTTTAAAAACGGCCTCTATTACCTGTATTTCCCGGTAAAGGATAAAAAAGATGTGTTCCATATCGGTGTAGCAACCTCGGCCAGTCCGGTTGGCCCGTTTAAAGCCGAACCGGAACCGATGGCAGGAAGTTATAGCATTGACCCGGCAGTATTTACCGATACCGATGGTAAAACGTATATGTATTTCGGCGGTATTTGGGGCGGGCAGCTTCAGCGGTGGATAACCGGGAAATACGAAGCCGGCGGTTCAAAAACAGATTCGGAACAAGAGGATGCGCCCGCTATAAGCTGCAAAGTAGTGTTGCTTAAACCGGATATGAAAAACTTTGACGGCCCGGTAAAAGACGCTGTTATTTTAGACAGCGCGGGCAAGCCTTTATTAACCAAAGATCACGACCATCGTTTTTTTGAAGGTTCGTGGATGCATAAATTTAACGGAAAGTATTACTTCACGTACTCAACCGGCGATACACATTTACTTTGTTACGCTATGGGGGATAGCCCGCTTGGCCCGTTTACCTATAAAGGTATATTTATGAAGCCTGTACAAGGGTGGACTACCCATCATTCCATCATCGAAATAAAAGGCAAATGGTATATGTTTTATCATGACACCCAGCTGTCGGGCAAAACCCACCTCCGCAATGTAAAGGTTACCGGATTACACCATAATGCTGACGGGACTATCGCGCTGATTGATCCTTTTTTGTAGTACGTTTTTAAATATTTTTGTCATGCTGAACGTAGTGAAGCATCTTCTAAAAGCGACCAGTTGGCTATATGCATGGCGTAGAAAATCCTTCGCTCACGCTTGTAATGACGTGCTTATAAGTTACTGATTATCAATTAGAGGGATGACAAAAAGGAGTGCCTCACCATGACAGCCTACGCTTACGACAACGTCATTACTGTTTTTTCCACGGTTTGCCCTGGTTGGGACTCAGGATGACAACATTGCTTATGTCATTTCTCCTTTAGAATTTTACCACCCGCATTGACAAGTCGGGTAGAGTGATATTTAAAACGCCTGCTCCACCTTTTTATCCGGGTAGTTCACTTTCTCGCTTTTACGTACCCCGTTTACAATAACGTGTGCAATGTTTATCTCGTCGTCGAAAAGGTTATAAAGCAGGCTGATTTCCACAGCTACCTTTTTAGGTTGCTGTATTTTGTCCGATTCAAGGTAAATATCGGTACCCTCCCGGTTAATCTCGAAACCCAGGTAGTTTAGTTTTACCGGGGCATTATCCGCGTGGATCTTCAAATTTGCGGCAAGGTATTGTTTAACCAGCGCATCCATGGCAGCGTGCATTTCAGCTTTGTTCAGGTCGGCTTTGGCATTGTACTGTTTGGCCAGCCCGGCTTCAAAGTCGTCGGTAAAAATAGTGCATATCACTTCCAGCTTGTTATCCTTGCCGTTGTACTCAATATTGGCAGTGCTCACATGTATAGGGTGAAATGCCTTAACAGCAGGCTTCACAGGGGCCGAAGCACCCAAAAACATGTAACAATATAATAGCGGTTTGTAAATAAATGCCCACATAGTGTACCGGGGTTTTTGTTGTTAAAAAAACGCCCTAAATTAGTGCTTTCAATGGTTTATTTATAATGTCCGACTTTGCTTTTTATTTTAAGATGGGTTGGGAGCATATCATCAGCAAAGATGCACTGGATCATCAGCTGTTTATCCTCGCCCTGGCATGTGTTTATTCAATCTGGGACATTAAGCGGGTGCTGATCCTCGTTACCGCGTTTACCATAGGGCATTCATTAACCCTGGCCCTTAGTGTATATGATGTAATCCGTTTCAGCAGCAAATGGGTGGAGTTTTTGATCCCCTGCACCATTTTTATTACCGCCCTGAACAACATTTTTCAGGTTGACAGCAAGGGCACAAGTACAAGGATAAATTATTATCTTGCTTTATTTTTCGGCCTGATCCATGGAATGGGCTTCGCAAATGCCATTCGTATTATGCTGGCAAAAGACCAAACCATAGGCTGGGGCCTGTTCGGGTTTAACATTGGCTTAGAAGCCGGACAAATTTTTTGCGTAGCTATCATTTTAATAATTGGCGTACTGTTCTTAAATCTGTTAAAAATAAAAAAGCGGGATTGGATTTTTTTCCTTTCATCCGGCGTGTTTGCGCTTTCGCTGAAAATGGCTTTGGAAAGGCTGCCGTGGTGATGTTGCCTCACCCAACCCTCTCCAAAGGAGAGGGCTTTAGCTACGCTCTTTCTTAAAGTCCTCTCCTTTGGAGAGGATTTAGGTGAGGCTAACGAAGGGCTTAAATGAAAGGAACGCATCTTCCCGACTTCCCGACTTTCGGACTAAAAAATGAATAACTGACCAAATTAATTATATAATGAAAAAAGTTTTTACCACACTATTTACCGTCTGCACCTTTATGGGTGTCGGCTTTGCGCAGGATATTCAGAATAATCCGGCGAGCAATCATGGTAACAAGTTTGAGCAGCTTGGCACAATTTTACCAACGCCAAACGAACAGCGGACCGCCAGCGGCGCGCCCGGTGCAAAATACTGGCAGCAACGTGCCGATTACGACATTAAATGCGACCTCGACGAAAAAGCGCTGAAGCTTACCGGTCGCGAAACCATTACCTATTTCAACAATTCGCCTGATCCGCTGGATTATATCTGGCTGCAGCTCGACGAAAATCAGCACAACAACCTTAACAACGCCAATTACCAAACCAGTACCACTATGCCAAAAGTGGCGGGTACCGCTGCATTGGAAAGGGCTGAAATTAAAACCGAAGACAATGGCTTCGGTGATAAAATATTAAGCATTACCGATGCTTTGGGTAAGGATTTGCCTTATACCATCAACAAAACCATGATGCGGATTGACCTGCCTGCGGTATTAAAACCGGGTCAGCAATTTGTATTTAAAGTAAAATGGAGCTACAAAATAAGCGACAGGCTGGTACAGGGCGGTCGCGGTGGTTTCGAGTTTTTCCCCGGCGATGGCAACTATCTGTTCACTATGGCGCAATGGTACCCCCGCCTGTGCGTTTACAGCGATTTCCAGGGATGGCAGAACCACCAGTTTACCGGCAGGGGCGAGTTTGCTTTAACCTTCGGTAATTTTAAAGTACAAATGACCGTTCCGGCCGATCACGTGGTTGGCGGTACAGGCGAATGTATCAACTATGCGGCTGTATTAACTCCCGGTCAGCTGGCGCGCTATAACCAGGCAAAAACATCAAACGTGCCGGTAGAAATTGTTACTTTGGATGAAGCTAAAAAGAGGGAATTAAGCCCAAGCACAGCCAAAAAGACCTGGGTTTTCCAGGCCAATAATGTGCGCGACTTTGCATGGACCTCATCCCGCAAGTTTGTATGGGATGGCATGGGCCAGAATGTAGAAAGCAAAAACGTAATGTGCATGAGCTTTTACGGCAAAGAGGCTTATAACCTCTGGCGCAAATATTCAACAAGGCTTGTGGCACACACCGTAAAAACATATTCGGGCTTCACCTTCGCTTACCCTTACCCGGTTGCACAGAGCGTTGAAGCTTCCAATGGTATGGAATACCCGATGATTTGTTTTAACAATGGCCGCACGCAGCCAGACGGCACCTACAGCGAAAGTACCAAGAACGGCATGATCGGCGTAATTATTCATGAGGTTGGTCATAACTTCTTCCCGATGATCGTTAACAGCGACGAGCGCCAGTGGACCTGGATGGATGAAGGTTTGAATTCATTTGTAGAGTACCTTACAGAAGAACTTTGGGATAATAAGTTCCCGAGCAAAAAAGGCGCCGCTTACACCCAGGTTGATTACATGAAACTTCCAAAAAATGAGCTGGAGCCTATCATGACCAACTCTGAAGACATCGTAAGGTTTGGGCCAAACGCCTATACTAAACCTGCCACAGCCCTGAATATTTTACGCGAAACTATCATGGGTCGCCAGTTATTTGATTTTGCCTTTAAGCAATATGCCAAACGCTGGGAGTTTAAACACCCTACACCTGCCGACTTTTTCAGGACAATGGAAGACGCCAGCGGCGAAAACCTCGATTGGTTCTGGAGGGGGTGGTTCTATGGTATTGAGCCATGCGATATTTCGCTCGACTCGGTAAAAGTGGCCAAAGCTGATTTAAACGGCAACCTGCCTCCGCAATTTGGCCCCGGCCGCGGACAAGGGAACAGCAATAAAGTAGCTTCGCCAATAGTGAACAGTTACGATGATATTTCGAAGATCAGGAACCGCGAGGATAAAAAAATACAGTTCTATGTGGACAGGGATACCATCGTGCGCGATTTCTACTGGAAATACGACCGTGGCCTTGCCGCAGTTGACAGTTCAAAATTCAGGGATATGACAAAAGCAAAAATTGCGGACCGCACCCAGGAACCGTTTACCGATGAGGACAAGGCAAAATACGCCAATAAGTTTTTTTATGAGCTGAATTTCAGCAATAAAGGCGGATTGGTAATGCCTGTCATCGTACAGTTTACCTATACCGACGGCACCAAAATGATCGACCGCATACCCGCGCAGATCTGGCGCCTGAATGAAAAGCATGTATCGAAATTTTATGTGCAGGATAAGGAAGTAGCCTCCATATTGGTTGACCCATTCCGCGAAACCTGCGATATTGACGAAAGCAATAACTATTGGGGCAAGCTGCCGGAACCTACAAAATTCCAGGTATTTAAGCAAAAAGTTGGAGCAGGCGCTGCCCGCGGGCAATCAGCAGGCGTTAACCCGATGCAGGTAGGCAGCGGGAAATAGGGCACGATTTTTGAGATTTTTATTGATTTACAGGATTGTATTAAACTTCCGAAGTTTTTGAAACTTCGGAAGTTTTTTTATTCAATCTCATCCTTTATATTTCTTCATCGCTTTAACTTTCCTTGGGTGCGGCTGTCCGGTTTCAACATAGTATTTGAATTCTTCCATCAATTCATTGCCCATTTTCGACATCATCATTTTCATCATCGGCTGCATCATTATCCCCATAAAACCGCCGAGCTTAATATCCATTTTCATTTGCAGCTTCGATTCCTTAGCTCCCAAAGATTGTAACTGCCAGGAATTTACCGCATTTTTTACGACAGACGGCATTCCTTCATAAGCCAGGTATGATAATGAATGGTTTTCGTTTGAAAACTGTAATAATTTTTCTTTTAAACCGCCCATAGTTGTTGAACAACCTCTTTCGGAACAGGTAGCCCCATTAAACCCGGCCCCTTTTCCTTCGGAATGGTTAATAGCCGACGCCCATTTATAAGCATTCGCAAATTCTGTCCCTAAAACTTTCCAGGCATTCTCTATGCCTTTGTTTACTACTATTTCTTTTTCGATTATCATGATATTTATTCTGATTTTTATTTTGTTGATGTCTTTACAGGATGACAGATCCTTGCCATGCCCCAATTGTTTTAATGGCATTTTCTTTAAAGTGCTTTATTTCTCCGTATTCTTTTGAAGTAAAGAACTTTTTGTTTGCCTCTTCGCTGGGCCATATTGCGATACCAAAAGACTGTGCGCTGTAAGCCCCGTTGGACTCAGGATCAAAACATGCAACAGAAACCGGCGTCATTGATAAGGCAAAATCCACGCCGTAGTCTTTTGAACAAATTGGCCCCGCTTTTTCAAAATATTTGCCCATTTGGTCTGCTGTTTCCTCTTTCAGGTCCATGCCGTATATTTCGTAGAAAAGTGAACCGTCTAATTTTACGGTCATATCTTTTTCTACTTCAAAAAAGCCAATTTTCAACAGACTTAATGCATCAGTCCTAACCGGTTTTAATTTTAAGAAACGGGGGTCTTTTTCAAATGCCTCTTTTTTTGCAACGTCAGGCCATTCAAAAAATCCTACCATCTGAGGTTTAATTTTTTCGGAGTAAGCATTTTTCACTGCAACAGTCATCAAGGGCTTTAAGCCGTATTCCATCGCTATTGGCATTACTTTAGCAAAATACTCCCCGTTAAGCTGCTTCATTTTTCCCTCTTTTACTGACATAAAAGCCACTTCAATCAGTGTTCCGGCTTTAAATTGCGCTGCATTTACAGTGCTTGCTTCAGAAGTTTTTTCAACCTTTGCCACAGCTTCATTTGTGCAGGCATGCACGTTTTTCACTTTAACAATAGCACTGTTTTGTGCTGCCACTGTTAATGTTCCAAACATTAACAGTGCTGTAATCATTTTTTTCATCTTATTTTTTTATTGGTTATTTAATATTTTTTCCAGGTGCTGCCGGCAAAGGCAGCGTCAATTTCGGGGCTTGTAACATGGTTGGCGTAATTACTCATTGTTTTCACGCCGATACCTGCTATAATTCCTAAAACATGGGTTTCGGTATAACCGGCTTCAATAAATTCATCAATTTCCTGTTGTGAAACCATGCCGCGTTTGGCAGTCAGGGAACGTGTAAGTTTTGATAAGGCTGCTAATTTAGCATCGGGGATTGTTTGCCCGTTGCGAATGGC
Organism: Sphingobacteriales bacterium; assembly: GCA_044448725.1. Classification (GTDB taxonomy): domain Bacteria; phylum Bacteroidota; class Bacteroidia; order Sphingobacteriales; family Sphingobacteriaceae; genus Mucilaginibacter. Next base: position 11,594 of record JBIOHE010000098.1, read on the forward strand.
ATTGGTTACCTCAGCGGGCACTTTGCTCATCATGTCAGCCACAAAACTGTGGGCTGTCATGCAATATTCGCAGTTGTTTTCATAAGCGACCGAAAGAAAGACTACCTCCTGTTCAACAGGGGTAAAGCCCGAATTAGCCCTGAAACTGTTGTATGAGTAGGTATAGGAATCGAGTAAAGCAGGATTGTGGCCCATCTTTACATACATATTTGGCTCGAAGCCCATGCCATTTTTTACTCTGCCTAAAATTGCCGTTGTGATTTGAGAATCAATTTTGTTTTCTAATTTTAAATTTGCCATAATGTTTTATTTGCGTTGTTAATGTTAACAATGCAAATATGGCAGGTAAAAAAGGGCAGGGATTTTCCTTAAAGGTCAATTAATTATCAATTTGGCTCAACCTGTATTCGGTAGGCGGTTCGCCAAAATGCTTTTTAAATGCCTTATTAAAATTGGTTACTGTTTCAAACCCGCATTCGTAGGCGATGTCGGCGATAGGTATAGATTTTATTTGAAGCAGCTCGCTTGATTTTTCCAGCTTTTTGAGGAGTATATACTTTGCGGGGCTTTCGTTATACAACTCCGTAAATTTTCTTTTAAAGGTTGCCAGGCTTGAGTTGCATAAATGGGCAAGTTCATCTAAAGAAAGATTTGAATAAAGGTTTTGCTGAATAATTTTGTTGAAACTATATTCGTAGGGTACAAACAAAGACGAAACAAAAGCATTAATAGAGGCCGCCTTTTCGCTTTTGCTTAACAACAATAGCAATTCTTTGAGTTTATTAACAATCATGTTTTCATCTGCCAGCGAGGGGTTGTCGAGCAAGTAATTAATGCTGTCTAAAAAAGATTTCAGCAGAGGTTCGATGTTTGCTTTATTTACCTTAATGGTGTCGAAATTATTTTGAAAGCCTTGCAGGGATAAATCTGTCTGAAATATTTTCTTGATAATGGAAGGATAGAAATAAGCTGTAATGGCAGATACGCTGGCCTGGTGAGAGTTTGGATCGACAGGTATTTCTTCAATAAAATAATTGCCGCATTTGGATAACATTGCATCGCCCTCATCAAACTGCAGGATGTTTGTCGGCATACGGAACTGAAACGCGCCTTTTGTCAGAAACAGGAAACAGGCTTCATCTTCAGAAAAAAATTTTGTTATTCGCTTAGGTTTGGGCGCTAACGTAATTCTTTGGAAAACCACTTTGCCCAAATAACTTATTTCTTTTGGTTCCATACGTATCTTTCCTGTTTAAATCTGTTACGCAAACAATCTATTGCCCCTGTGTTTTCCAGTACATATAAATTATGCCGCCAATAACTATAATGGCTAATACAATAAGACCGGTTTTGGCATTACGTTTATCCTGGCGCATCAGCCATATCAGGAATGCAACCAGCGGCAGTACAAAAACTGCGTAAAAGATCAGTGATGGAAGAGACATGTTAATTATTGATTGTTTTAATTATTGATTTATTGAATTACTGAATTATTGAATTATTGAATTATTGAATTATTGATTGAACAAGTTATTCAATAAATCAATAATTCAACCTTCAAAAAGGCATCCTCGCCAAAGGCGCAACCCCCTGCCCTACAAAATCGCCATTTAAAAATTTATAATAGCCTGCAATGG
>JBIOHE010000099.1:0-13205 GCA_044448725.1 Sphingobacteriales bacterium
ATGGTAACCTTTTAATATGTTATAACGTATAAATCAGCGAAAATATAAATCAGAAATCTTTAAAAACTTGGAAACAGGATTAAACATACACGTACTTGTAGTCGATGATAATAACATAAACCGGTTATTAATCAATAAAGTATTGGGAAAATGGGGCGCCACAGCCGATTTTGCAGAGAACGGATTACAGGCGGTCGAAAAGATTGAGACTAACCCTAGCTACGACGTTGTACTTATGGATATTTACATGCCCGAAATGGGCGGCGTGGAAGCAACGCAGGTCATCCGCTCAAAGCCGGACACCTATTTTCAGGAATTGCCGATCATCGCACTCACAGCGTCCATGCTCAGGACCGAGGTAGATGACATGGAAAAAGCAGGTATGAATGACTATATCCTGAAACCCTTCGACCCTAAAAACCTTTTTGACAAGCTTAGCCGGTACCAAAAGGTTTAAGGTGAGGTGAAGGCTGAAAGGCAAAATATATGGTTCTGTTCAGCTGATTTTATGCAATTACCGACCCGCCCCTGGCGGCTCAAATATTGGTAGCCCAACAAGAACGAGATTTTGCGTGCTGTCGGCACGAAACTAAGCGCCATGCTAACAAATTTTGTCGTCCACCTATGGCGGGATTTCATTGCTAAATTGCAAGGATCAAAAGTTTAGGTTATGACAAATGATATACTTTAAATTATCGGAATAATTGGAAGGCGGATAGGTTTCGTGCCTACAGCACGCAAATTTATTTTCATTTGTTTTCTACCAATATTTGGCGCCTAATGGCGCCATTTTTTTCTCCCGATACATTCATTCCCGTGTGTTTTTTTCAATTTGTTTTTTCTAATCTGTTTTTTCACGGTAACATTTGTTACCGTGAAAAAATTTGTCTTGGCCTAACTTTGCTCCCGGTAAAAGTTAACAGGGAAGATTTAAAAACAAAAGATGAAACAAGCTATTTTAACAAACTGGTCATTTTCCCGTGTATTGCGCCTGGTAATAGGTATGGTAATTTTAGGGCAGGCCTTTTATGCAAAAGATGTATCGATAGGTTTATTGGGACTGTTATTTACCCTGATGCCGGTTTTTAATATCGGATGCTGCGGCGCAGGCGGATGTTATGCACCGCCAAAAGCAGTTGCCGGGGAACCTAAGGATATTACTTATGAAGAAGTTGTTTAATTAATTTAAGATTTTAAATAGATAAAGATGAACATTTTAAAACTGTTATTTGGCGGTTCTGCCGGTGTTGATTTGCAGAGCGTAATTGACGAAGGCGCGTTTTTGGTTGATGTACGCACACCAGCCGAATTTGCCCGTGGTAATGTTAAGGGCTCGGTAAACATCCCGCTGGACAGGATACAGTTACAACTGGCAAAATTTAAAAACAAGAAAAATATTATAGTATTCTGCCAGAGCGGCGGCAGGAGCAGCATGGCAAAATCAATCCTCGAAAAAGGCGGGTTTACTAACGTGATAAACGGCGGCACCTGGAATAAGGTTAACCAGTTTGTAAAATAGTTTCGTGTTTAATTTGGTTTATTGGTTATCCTGAGTCCTGAAAATTTAGTTTAACCAATAGTTATGGTGATAGTACTGCATTATGTTGCGTGGACATAGGCAGTACTATTTTTTTTGACCTTTTTTCGCAGGAGTTTATGCGTAACAAATGTTACCGTATATGCATTTCGGGGCGGCTAATTTTGTAGCAAATTAAATTCAATGATCCCGAAAATTTATTCCATTTTATTTACTGTTATAGCGGTCACCTTTTTACAGTCAGTCCCGTTTGCGGTTTTTGCACAGGACAGTGCCAGGAGTTTGATGCTGAACGATGCCATCACAGCCGCCATAAACAACAATAAAACAATTCAACTGGCAAAGCTGGATGAAAACATAGCTACCGCCAATTACAAACAAACCGAAGCTGTTTTTCTTCCGCAGGTTAATTTCTCCTATACGGCGATGAATACAAACAATCCGCTGAATGCCTTTGGGTTTAAACTACAGCAGGGTTCTATTACACAAAACGACTTTAACCCGGCGCTTTTAAACCATCCGTCTGGCACCTCTGATTTTATGACTAAGCTGGAGGTGCAGCAGCCCTTGCTGAACATGGATATGCTGTACATGCGGAAAGGGGCTGAAAAGCAAACAGAGGTATATCAGTACAAAACCCGGCGTACCACAGAATATTTAACGTTTGAAGTTCAGAAAGCTTATTTGCAATTGCAGTTAGCGTACGATGCCGCTAAGGTTTTGGATGAGTCGCTCCAAACTGTAAAATCTGTTTACACATTTACAGATAATCATTTTAAGCAGGGTTTAATTCAAAAGTCCGACTTATTAAATGCCCGCGTGCAGGTGACAACAGTGGAAAGCAACCTGGCAAAAGCGCAAAGTAATATCCGCAACGCATCAGATTATCTGAGTTTGCTGATGGGGCAAAAAACAGGGATTGTTTATAAGATAAATGAGATATTGCCCGCAACCCGATTTACGGCGGATACAAGTCAAAGGGTAGTTTCTTCACGCGCAGATTTCATGGCTATGCAAAAAGCAATTGATGCCTCCAACCTGATGATTAAATCAAGCCAGTTGAGTTACCTGCCAAAGCTGAACGCATTTGGAAATTATCAATATAACGACGACCATTTAACCGGTTTTGGTGCAAACGCTTACTTAATAGGTTTGCAGTTATCCTGGGATATTTTTAAAGGGAACAAAACAAAAAATACAATTGCCGTCCAAAGACTGGAACGTGATAAGTTGACAGCCCAATTAGCACAGCAAAAAGACCAAAGCCAATTAGAAATTAGCAAGGCTTTTCGTGACCTGGCGGACGCCCGGTTTGAAATAGGGCAGGATAAAGCGGCAATTGAACAGGCATCCGAATCCTTACGGATTTTACAAAACCGTTACCAGCAGGGCCTGGTAAATACTACCGATGTTTTACTGGCCGGAACACAACTCTCCCAACAGAAATTTGCGTTAGCCCAGGCGCAGTTTACACTGAATGTTACCGCGGCCTATTTGCAATTATTAACCACAACTACTAATAAATAAAAACTCAAAACATGAGCATAACTATTACCCCGAACAGGATAATACAACTATTTGCCGGCATAATCCTGCTGATAATCAGCGCCTGTTCTTCGAATGAAAAAAAGGAAAACAAAGCAACTGCTGATACAGCAATAGTTGTAAAGTTAGCCACTGCATCATCTGATCAGCAGCAAAGTTTAAATATCAGCGGGCAGATTGAAGCCGGTCAGTCAGCAAACATCAGCACAAGGGTGATGGGGTACATTACAAAAATGAATGTCAGGGTCGGCGACCATGTTGGCAAGGGCCAGCTATTGACCACCATAAGCAACGACGATATTTTGGCAAAAAGGGCCCAGGCCGATGCCATGATAGCAGAGGCAACCGCAGCGTTAAAAAATGCACAAAAAGATTATGACCGTTTTACCGCTTTATACCAGCAGCAAAGCGCATCGGCAAAAGAGCTGGATAATGTTACGCTGCAATACAGTTCAGCCAAAGCAAAGCTCGAAGAGGCTAAGCAAATGCGCAACGAGGTAAATGCCATGTTGAAATATACCAGTTTAACTGCGCCATTTGGCGGCACCGTTACCCAAAAGACAGCCGATGCAGGCAGTATGGCAAGCCCCGGTATGCCCCTGCTGACTATTGAACAAAGCGGAAGTTACCAGGTAAGCGCAACTGTTCCCGAAAATTCTATCAGTCAAATTCAGCAAGGTACAACGGTAATGGTAACCGTCAGCGCAATTGACAAAACAATCAAAGGTTCGATAGTGCAAATCAACCAATCCTCTCAATTTACCGGCGGGCAATATGTTATTAAGGTAAGCATCCCGGATAATGAAAAAAGCGGATTGCATGCAGGTATGTATGCCAGCGTTGCTATCCCTGTAAAGCAGGCGGCTAAAAGTAAAACGGGGGATGACCAGATAATGGTGCCGCTTTCCTGTATTGAGCATAAAGACCAGTTAACAGGTCTTTATACCATCGGCAATAACAACACGGCGCTGCTGCGCTGGGTACGATTGGGAAAGACAGAGGGCAATCGGGTGGAAGTGCTTAGCGGACTGGCCGCAAATGAGCAATTCATATTAAGCGCAGACGGCAGATTATTTAACGGTGTTTCGGTTAAGATAAAATAAAAGATATGAAAGACGGATTTGCAGGGAATATAGCAAAAGCATTTTTGCAGTCGAAATTAACGATACTGCTGATGATCGCCTTTTTACTGATCGGCGGGTACAGCACCTTTTTAATTCCGCGCGAGGAAGAGCCGCAGATACAGGTGCCTATGGCCGATATTTTTATCGGTTATCCGGGGGCCTCGCCAAAGGATGTGGAAACCAAAGTGGCCGCGCCCATGGAAAAAATGATCTCGAATGTAAAAGGCGTGGAATATGTGTATTCCACTTCCATGCAGGGGCAGGCCATGATCATTGTTCAGTTTTACGTTGGTGAGGATGTGGAACGTTCCCTCGTAAAATTGTACAGCGAGTTAATGAAAAATATGGATAAAATGCCGCAGGGCGTTACGCTTCCATTAATAAAAACACGCGCCATTGATGATGTTCCGGTATTGGGACTGACATTGTGGAGCGATAAGTACGATGATTACCAGCTGAAACAGATCGGGCAGGAACTGGCCAATGAGGTTAAAAAAATACCCGATGTTTCTGATATTAATATTTTAGGCGGCAGGAACCGTGAAGTAAAAGTGCTGCTGGATAAAAACAAAATGGCTGAAAACCATATTGATTTTTTATCCCTGAGCAAACAGATACAAGGCGGCAATATGCAATTGCCTGGAGGAACCCTGTTGCAAAAAGATACCGCATTTTCGGTAGAAACAGGCAATTTTCTGAGCACTTCCGGCGATGTGGGTAATTTAGTGGTCGGGATTAACCAGCAGCAACCTGTTTACTTAAAACAAATAGCTAAAGTAGAAGAAGGCGCTGAGTCGCCCAACCAGTATGTCCTGTTCGGCTACGGCAAGGCGGATCATGCAGGCGCAGGTAAATTCAAATCAAATTACCCCGCTATCACCTTGTCTGTTGCCAAAAAGAAAGGCGCGGACGCAATGAAATTATCTGCACAGATCCTGAACAAGGTTGAACATTTGAAAAAAGACCTCTTGCCCAATGATGTTTATTTAACCGTTACCCGAAACTACGGCGAAACAGCTTCTGATAAAGTATCGGAGCTATTGTTCCACCTGTTTATCGCCATAGTAGTAGTTACGGTATTCGTTATGCTGGCAATGGGCTGGCGTGGTGGCCTGGTCGTATTTTTATCTGTGCCGGTAACCTTCGCCCTTACCTTGTTCGCGTACTATTTCATGCACTATACGCTTAACCGCATCACTCTTTTTGCGCTGGTATTTATAACGGGTATTGTGGTGGATGATTCCATTATCATCGCTGAGAATATGCACCGGCATTTTAAGATGAAAAAACTACCGCCATTACAGGCCGCTATTTATGCTATTAATGAGGTAGGCAACCCAACAATACTGGCCACATTCACTGTTATCGCGGCTGTGTTGCCCATGGCCTTCGTATCGGGCATGATGGGACCATATATGAGCCCTATGCCAATAGGCGCATCCATAGCGATGATCCTGTCCTTAATCGTAGCTCTTACCCTCACCCCGTATCTTGGCTATATTTTTCTGCGCGAAAAGGAAAACCATGGGATAGCGCATCAGGAAAGCAAGCATAAAGTACTGGAAGAAACCCGTATTTATAAGATATACAAGTCATTTATACAACCATTGCTTGAAACCCGATGGAAACGCTGGACATTCATTTTAAGCATTGTATTAATCCTTTTCGCTTCACTTTCTATGTTCTACACCAAAGCTGTTGCGGTAAAAATGCTGCCTTTTGATAATAAAAATGAGTTTCAGGTAGTGATTGATATGCCCGAAGGGACGACCCTCGAAAAAACGCAGGCTGTGGTTAAAGATATTGGCGCTTATGTCTCCAGCCAGGATCTGGTTGAAAATTATGAGTCGTATATCGGAACCTCGGCCCCTATCAGCTTTAACGGATTGGTCCGTCATTATGATCTTAGAAGAGGGGATAACGTGGCAGATATACAGGTAAACCTGGTTGACAAAAAAGACCGGGGCATACAGAGCCATGCGATCGCTAAGGAAATGCGTGGCCCTATACAGGAGATTGCCAGGAAGTATAACGCGAATGTGAAGATTGTGGAAGTGCCGCCAGGCCCTCCGGTACTGTCAACCTTAGTCGCCGAAATTTATGGCCCTGACTACAGGGAGCAGATGAAAATTGCCAGGCAGGTAAAAAACCTGCTGAATAAAACTTCCAACGTGGTGGATGTGGACTGGATGGTGGAAGATGATCAGCCGGAATACCATCTTGAAGTGGACAAGGAAAAGGCGATGCATTATGGTATAGCTACCGCGCAGGTGGCAGCAACCGTAAACGCAGCTTTATCAGGAATGCCTGCGGGCGATATTTCTGAACCTGCTTCTTATAACCAAACGGCCATTAAGCTTCAGCTGAGCGATGCAGATAAAACCAATATGGATGATATACTCAACCTGAAAGTTATTGGTATGCAGGGTAATGCTGTACCCATAAAGGACCTCGTAACGGTAACCAGGCAGATTAAGGCCAAAAGCATTTACCGTAAAAACCAGAAGGAAGTGGTATATGTGCTTGGGGATATGGCTGGCCAATTGGAAAGCCCCTCTTATGCTATTTCGGATGTTTCAGATCATTTAAAAACAGTGAATGTTCCGAAAGGGTTTTCGCTGAAGGAAGAATACACCCACCAGCCCGAGCTGGAAGACAATTACAGTTTAAAATGGGATGGCGAATGGCAGATTACCTTTGAAGTATTCAGGGACCTGGGCATAGCATTCGCAGTCGTTATCCTGATGATATATATCCTGATCGTAGGCTGGTTTCAGAATTTCACCGTACCACTGGTCATGTTGGCGGCTATTCCGCTGTCGCTGATCGGCATCGTGCTGGGCCACTGGATGCTGCATGCCTATTTTACGGCAACTTCCATGATTGGGTTTATAGCGCTGGCGGGAGTTATGGTACGAAATTCTATTTTGCTGATAGACTTTATTAATATCCGCTTAAAAGAAGGTATTCCATTAAAACAGGCCATTATAGAGGCAGGCGCAGTGCGCACGACACCGATACTGTTAACCGCCGGTGCAGTTGCCCTTGGTGCAGTGATTATACTGTTTGACCCTATTTTCCAGGGACTGGCCATATCGCTCATGGGCGGAACCGTCACCTCCACTTTCCTGACACTGATCGTAGTGCCTTTATTGTATTTTAAAATGATGCGTAAAAATTATCCACCGAAACATTAAAAAATAAAATCATGAAACTTTTTGTAGTAACCTCCCTGATCGATTACAGGGAAGATGTTTATAAAATATTTAAACAAGCCAGCATTAATGTATTCAGTGCAACGGACCTTGTAGGTTTCAGGAACGATCAGACTTTCGATCTGCTGGAAGAGTGGTTTGCAAGCGGGGAAGAGCGGTATGATTCGTTAATGGTATTCAGCTTTACCAGCGATGAAAACGCGGCGCTTGCAATGAGCCTGTTGAAAACCTATAATGAGACAAGTAAACCTGAATTTTTGATCAGGGCGTTTATTATGCCTGTTGAAAGTTCAATTTAAAATAAAAATAAAGTTATGAGAGAAAGAATAGTCCGGGCCGTTGCCGGCACCTTTGTTTTAACCAGCTTTGCCTTTGCGATATTTTTAGATATAAACTGGATGTGGCTGGGGATTTTTGTCGGCGCTAATTTATTGCAGGCCTCTTTTACCAATTTTTGTCCGCTGGAAAAGCTGTTGATGGCCTTCGGGGTTAAAAATTAGTAAATGCTATGTTCAACTAATATTAATGCAATCAATGTTTTTGACATTAATATTATTTCAAATGTAACATTAGTCACTATTTGCCGCCCGAAATTAACCCACTTTTGTATGAATATCAACAATTGACTCACATTAATAGTTGAGACTAACACAAAATAAATTATGAAATACATAATTATAGGCGCCGTGGCCGGCGGAGCAAGTGCTGCTGCCAGGTTGAGAAGACTGGATGAGCATGCCGAAATTGTAATTTTCGAAAAAGGGGAACATATCTCTTACGCCAATTGCGGTTTACCTTATTATATTGGTGAGGTAATTAAAGACAGGAATAAACTATTTGTTCAGACAGCGGCCTCATTTAATCAGCGGTTTAATATTGACGTCCGCGTAATGACAGAAGTTACCGCCATAAATCCAGCTGAAAAAACTGTTACGGCAAAAAATCATACCACCGGTCAAATTTATGAAGAGCGGTATGACAAGCTGGTCTTATCGCTTGGTGCGGAACCCTTGCGGCCACCGCTTCCGGGCATTTCAGGTACAGGGATATTTACGTTAAGGAATGTTGCTGATACCGATTATATCAAAGCCTATATTAAGCACAATAAGGCAAAGAAAGCTGTGATTATCGGAGGTGGTTTTATTGGGCTTGAAATGGCCGAAAACCTGCATGGGATTGGCCTTGAGGTGAGCATTATCGAAATGGGCAACCAGATACTGGCCCCTGTTGATTTTCCTATAGCAGCAATTGTGCAGCAGCACATACGGTCAAAGGGCGTTAACCTGCTTTTAAATAGTGCGGTTACAGGTTTTGAACAAGTTGACAATGGTCAGAAGGTTTTTCTGAAAAACGGGGACGTACTGGATGCTGATATTGTGATTTTGTCCATCGGGGTCCGCCCGGATACCAAACTTGTTGCAGCCGCCGGACTTAAAATCGGCGAAGCCAAAGGAATATACGTAAATGAATACCTGCAGACTTCCGACCCTGATATTTACGCGGTTGGCGATGCCATTGAATTTAAAAACCCCCTAACCGGCCTTTCCATGGTAACCTACCTTGCCGGGCCGGCTAACAAACAGGGCCGCATTTGTGCCAATAACATAGTGATGGGCAATGTGCAGCCCTATAGCGGATCAATTAATACCGCTATTGTGAGGGTTTTTGATTTGACAGTAGGTACAACCGGAGCAGCTTCAAAACAGTTAAAAGCCGCCGGTATTGAACATATAGTTTCAACAACCAACAGCGGGTCTCACGCCGGATATTTTCCGGGTGCGCAGCAAATTACAATCCAGGTTGCTTTTTCGCCTAAGGAGGGGCGCTTATATGGCGCGCAGGTAGTTGGGTTTAGCGGGGCGGACAAGCGCCTGGATGTTTTAGCATCAATTGTTAAAAGGAACGGCTCCATTTATGAACTGGAAGAATTTGAGCATGCTTATGCCCCTCAATATTCTTCGGCAAAAGATCCCGTGAATATGGCCGGGTTTGTGGCTGAGAATATTTTGCAGGACAGGCTGAGTGTGTTTTACTGGAATGAGTTCGATAAAATCGGGGCGGATGATTTGCTGATTGATGTAAGAAGCCCGGAAGAATATGAGGCCGGAAAAATAGACCATGCTATAAATATACCGCTTGACGAAATCAGAAGCCGGCTTAATGAAATTTCGCCTGAAAAGAAAATTTACATTTATTGCGAGGCCGGATTAAGGGGGTACCTCGCCCAGCGAATTTTAAAGCAAAGCGGGTATCAGCACGTATTCAACCTTTCGGGTGGTTATAAATTATGGAAAGATTGTATTGCAGAATCGGCTGATAAACCTGTTTATGCAATGGCCTGAAGAAAAAACCTATTTTAATTTTTTTAAAAGAATATGGCTGAAGAAAAACACTTAAAAATGTGGCCTGCTATTATAAAGGCCAAATGCCCCAAATGCCGTGTCGGCGATATTTATGCAACCCCGGTCTATAGCATTTTCGGACAAAAAATTCATAAAAGCTGCCCGCATTGCGGCATGGTTTACGAAAGGGAGCCTGGTTATTTTTATGGCGCTATGTATGTAAGCTATTCGTTTGTTGTAGCTGAACTGGTGACGCTTGCCGTTGGGACATCGATACTTACCGGCAGCCACAATCCATGGTTATACACCCTGATATTATTATCAGTAGTTGGCCTGCTTGCGCCCTTTAATTTAAGGTATTCCAGGGTATTGTTATTGCACTGGCTTACGCCGGGATTACATTATAACCCTGAGTTGAGCAAAGGTGTTGTTAAGGCGGACAAGGTTCCCGTTTAAATAAAAAATGGATTAAAGCATGAAAAAATGGTTTGTTAGTAATAAACTTTACCTGTTAGGGGCAATAATTGGCGCCATTGGCGGATACTTGTACTGGGCTTTGATCGGATGTTCATCTGGTACATGCCCCATTACTTCAAAGCCGTTAAACAGCACAATTTACGGCGCATTATTGGGCGCATTATTGTTCGGGCTTTTTAAAAGAGAAGATAAAAAAACAGAAGTTGAAAGAAAATAATAAAGGTTTCAATCATAAAATTTGAACAAAACATTTCGTTGGCTAACTATGCTAATGTCAAGTCACAAGTCTTTAGTCGGATACACAAGCCGAATTTTTTCCTTTTCTTTACTTAGGACTTAAGACTTTCGGCTTCAGACTAAATCGTCAATTTATGAATGACTTAACAATAGTTACATATTTACCTTTATCTTAGCCTCATGTACGAATTAACAAGTTTCGATTCGACTTTTGAACCTGCTTTAATAAAAGAAATACAGCAGTTTGGCGAATTAAAGAATTTCAAAGAAGGCGATTTGATTATGGATTACGGAAAATATATCCGTATGATGCCGATTGTTACCAAAGGAACGTTGAAGGTGCTGCGGATGGATGAAAACGGCAAAGAGATCCTGTTGTATTATCTGTCGAGTAACGAAAGCTGTTCGATGGCTTACAGCTGCTGCCTGGAAGCAAAAAAAAGCGAAGTAAAAGCCATAGCCGAAGAGGATGGCGAACTGATAGCCATACCCCATACTAAACTTGACGAGTGGCTTTGCAAGTACCCAAGCTGGAAAAACTATATTATGCGCAGTTTTAACGAGCGTTTTCTGGAATTGCTGAAATCTATCGAAAGTATCGCTTTTCATAAATTGGATGAGCGGCTGATCGCTTATCTCAGGGAAAAACAACGCCTTTCGGGTTCAAGTGTAATTAAAGCCTCCCATTATCTTATTGCCGATGAATTAGCTACCTCGCGGGTGGTGGTATCCCGTCTGCTGAAGCAATTGGAAAATGAGGGTAAAATACTTTTATACCGTAACGAGATAAAATTACTGAAAGATTTTAACTAAAAGCCGCTGTACATTTTGTTTTACAACGACTTTACTGTTCGGGTGGCAGCCGTATCACTTTTAATAAATGTAACATAAGTTACATAATGAGGTATTTATAATCGGTAGTTTTACTAAAAAAACCATTATGAAAAAGAACATGGGAACCATCGACCGTCTGCTACGGGTTTTAGCGGCAATTGCCATCATTGCCCTGTATTATTTCGGTACCATATCGGGCACTTTAGCCATTATTTTATTAGTGGTTGCAGGTATATTCATTTTGACAAGTTTTGTCAGTTTTTGCCCCCTATATACCTTGTTTGGTATAAAAACCTGCAAAGTTCCCGAAAAATGATCTGGTAAGCTACTCCGCGTAAGCGATAGTAGCAATACTTAACCTTAATCCGGGGATTTTAAGCAATTCAGCCCCGCAGGCCTCGAGTGTCGAACCGGTTGTTATCACATCATCAACCAGCAGGATATGTTTATTGGCTAATTTTTCGGGGTGCTTTACGTTAAAAACCTCTTTCATGTTTTCAAACCTGGCAAAGCGCGATTTATGGGTCTGGGTTTCGGTTGCAACTTCACGCACCAGGTTATTATCTTCAACAGCCGCATTTATTTTTTCGGACAGGCCCTCAGCAAAACAGGCGCTCTGGTTATAGCCGCGTTGTATCATCCTTTTTTTATGCAAAGGGACCGGTACAATCAGGTCGGCTGTTTTAAATATTTCGTTCTTAGTCAGCTGTTCCCCGGCTATATTTCCCAACAGATTGCCAATTTGCCGCATCCCTTTATATTTAAACTGGTGCATTAAATTCTGGGTTTTGCCGCCCTTTGTAAAATACAGGAGGGCGTATGCACCTTCAAGCGGTAATTTACCCCAAAACTGCTGCGCAACAATATTATCGGCTTGTAAATGGAAGTTGGTGAAAGGTAAATTGAAAAGACAGCCGGTACATATTAAATGTTCATTTGCCACCAGGCTTTCCCTGCACGCGGCACAAAGTTCGGGAAATAACAGGGAAACAAAATCGGCCAGGTAGGTGTTTTTAACCTTCATGGGATGAAGTTAGCTTAAGTGTTTCACATTTAAAAATACGACATTGTCCCGGATTAAAAATTTATATAAATTTGTATGATAACGTTGGATAGAATTCCTCAAAAATGTCATGACAACTTTAACTATACAAATACCAGATAAAGACAGGGACTTGTTCGGGAATCTTGCGAAAAGGCTTACTGTTAAAATTCTTAAAGTTGTTGAAGAAGAAGCGCAGCCAAATAGCGTTACAAAAAGAGCTATTGCCGATGCCGGATCAGGAAAAACCAAAAAGATCGAAAATCTTAATTTATTTTTCAAAAGCCATCGTATTTAAGAAACTTTAGCCACTTCCTTTATCGCCAACTGCCCGCAGGCAGCGTCAATATCCTTTCCCCGGCTGCGGCGTAAATTGGTGTTGATGCCCTGGCTGCGCAAATATTCGGCAAAGGCTTCAATTTTATCTTCGCCTGCATTAATATAGCTGGCGAACGAAATAGGGTTATATTCAATAATATTTACCTTACAGGGCAAATGTTTACAAAAACGGGCCAGTTCAGCCGCGTCCTGCAGGGTATCGTTAACGCCATCGAAAACAATATACTCGTAGGTTACGGGATTTTTGGTTTTGGCGTAATAGTATTTTAAAGCTTCGGCCAATGATTTTAACGAGTTTTGCTCATTAATAGGCATAATGGTGTTCCGTTTTTCATCATTGGCAGCATGCAATGATAAAGCAAGGTTGAATTTCACCTCGTCGTCGCCTAATTTTTTGATCATTTTGGCTATGCCCGCGGTTGATACGGTGATCCTTTTGGCTGCCATATTCAGCCCCTCTTCCGAAGTCAGTTTTTCAACAGATTCCATCACATTTTTGTAATTCAGCAAAGG
>JBIOHE010000100.1:0-13094 GCA_044448725.1 Sphingobacteriales bacterium
ATTTCAACAGAAAAGAGCGTGCCCGACGCTCTTTTTAAATGATCAATGACTTTCATATTAAAAGAGATATGAGTATTGAGATGTGAGATATGAGACTTTGGGCCGTTAGCGGTGAAGTTTCGTTATTTTCTAATCTCTTATCTCAAATCTCTTATCTCACATCTATCACAGTTTATTATTAAACTAAAATTATAATCCCTTGGCAAACAAAATTAATCAAAGAGTAAATTTTGCGACCAGCAGGAAAGTATTGGATTATCCAGATTTTCTTGACGTTCAGTTGCAATCTTTCCAGGAATTTTTTCAATTGGAAACAACCTCAGACAACCGCTATAAAGAAGGTTTGTTTAAAGTGTTTGCCGAAAATTTTCCTATCTCCGATTCAAGAAACATCTTCGTTTTAGAGTTTCTTGATTACTTTATTGATCCGCCACGTTACGATATACAGGAATGTATCGAACGCGGATTAACTTACAGTGTGCCTTTAAAAGCCAAGCTTCGCCTGTCATGTAATGATGAGGAACACGAAGATTTTGAAACCATTGTGCAGGATGTATATCTGGGAACAATTCCCTATATGACGCCGAAAGGCACCTTTGTTATCAACGGCGCCGAGCGTGTAATTGTGTCGCAGTTACACCGTTCACCAGGTGTGTTTTTTGGCCAGAGCCGCCATACAAACGGTACAAAATTATATTCGGCCCGTGTTATTCCTTTTAAAGGATCATGGATTGAATTCGCTACAGACGTTAACAACGTGATGTATGCATATATTGACCGTAAAAAGAAATTCCCGGTAACTACCTTATTGCGTGCGATCGGTTATGATTCTGATAAAGATATATTGGAATTGTTTGAACTGGCCGACGAAGTAAAAGTAAGCAAATCAGGTCTTAAAAAATTCATTGGCCGTAAATTGGCCGCAAGGGTTTTAAAGAAATGGGTTGAAGACTTTGTGGATGAAGATACCGGTGAAGTTGTTTCTATTGACCGTAACGAGATCATCCTGGAGCGTGAAACAGTGCTCGAAGACGATCATATTGATATGATCATCGACGCAGGTGTTAAAACCATTATCCTTAACAAGGAAGATGCAGCTACCAGCGGTGACTACACTATTATATACAATACCTTACAAAAGGATACTTCAAACTCAGAAAAAGAAGCGGTGGAGCATATCTATCGTCAGTTACGTAATGCTGAACCGCCTGATGAGGAAACTGCGCGCGGTATCATCGACCGTTTATTCTTTTCTGATAAGAGATATGACCTGGGCGATGTTGGCCGTTACCGTATCAACCGTAAATTAAAACTTTCAACCTCTGATGAGACCAAGGTTTTAACAAAACAGGATATTATCGCGATAGTTAAATACCTGATCAAGCTTATCAACTCAAAAGCCGAGGTGGATGATATTGACCACTTATCAAACCGTCGTGTGCGTACCGTTGGTGAGCAGTTATATGCACAGTTTGGTGTTGGTTTGGCACGTATGGCACGTACCATCCGCGAGCGTATGAACATTCGTGATAACGAAGTGTTCACACCAACCGACCTGATCAATGCACGTACATTATCTTCGGTAATAAACTCGTTCTTCGGCACAAACCAGTTATCACAGTTTATGGACCAAACCAACCCACTGGCAGAGATTACGCACAAGCGTCGTTTGTCAGCCTTAGGACCCGGTGGTCTGTCACGTGAGCGTGCAGGTTTCGAAGTTCGTGACGTACACTATACCCACTATGGCCGTTTGTGTACCATTGAAACACCGGAAGGACCGAACATTGGTTTGATCTCTTCCCTTTGTGTTCACGCAAAGATCAATAACTTAGGCTTTATTGAAACACCATACAAACGTGTGGTTGATGGTAAAGTTCAGGTTAAAGAAGATGTTATATACCTGTCGGCAGAAGATGAAGACGGAAAAACTATAGGTCAGGCAAATGCCCATTATGATGATAATGGCGTTTTTGCATTGCCAAAGGTTAAAGCGCGTTTTGAAGGTGACTTCCCGATCATCGAGCCTGAAAGGCTGGATTTGATGGATATTGCCCCTAACCAGATCACTTCAATTGCGGCTTCGTTAATTCCGTTCCTGGAACATGATGATGCTAACCGTGCATTGATGGGATCGAACATGCAGCGCCAGGCAGTGCCTTTATTGCGCCCTGAAGCGCCTATTGTTGGTACCGGTTTGGAAGGTCGCGTGGCAAAAGATTCACGCACGCTTATCAACGCCGAAGGCGATGGTGTAGTGGAATATGTTGACGCCAACGAAATCCGCATCCGTTATGACCGTAACGAATTAGATCGTTTGATCTCTTTTGAAGGCGACTCGAAAAGCTACCGTTTAACTAAATTCAAGAAAACTAACCAGAGCACCACCATCAACTTAAAGCCGATTGTTAAAAAAGGCCAGCGCGTTGAAAAAGGACAGGTGCTTTGCGAAGGATACGCTACCCAGGATGGTGAGCTTGCGCTTGGCCGTAACCTTAAAGTGGCTTTCATGCCCTGGCAGGGTTACAACTTTGAGGATGCGATTGTAATATCTGAGCGCGTTGTTTCGCAGGATATATTTACTTCGCTTCACGTTGAAGAATTTGAACTGGAAGTACGTGATACAAAACGTGGTGAAGAAGAACTTACACCGGATATCCCTAACGTATCAGAAGAAGCTACCAAAGATTTGGACGAAGACGGAATTATCCGTGTTGGCGCCGAAGTTAAGGAAGGCGATATCCTGATCGGTAAGATCACTCCGAAAGGCGAATCTGATCCTTCACCTGAAGAAAAACTGTTACGTGCCATATTTGGTGATAAAGCCGGTGATGTTAAAGATGCATCCCTTAAAACACCGCCGTCTATTGCAGGTGTGGTAATTGATACCAAATTATTCTCACGTGCTAAAAAAACTTCAAAAGCTGAAGAAAAAGCACAACTTGAAAAACTGGATACCAAACACGATAAAGCAGTTAAGGAACTTAAAAATACTTTAATTGATAAGTTGTTTGAGATTGTGAATGGTAAAACTTCACAGGGTGTTTATAATGTTTACAAAGAACTTCAGGTACCAAAAGGTGTTAAATTCACCCAAAAGATACTGGTTGATCTTAATTACGAAAACATTAACCCAACCAAGTGGACCACTGATGATGATAAGAACGACTATATAAAAACCCTGCTTCATAACTACAACATCAAAGTGAATGAAGAACTGGGCGCTTACCGTCGTGATAAATTCGCTATCAGCGTAGGCGACGAACTTCCTTCAGGCATCGTACAAATGGCTAAAGTTTACATCGCCAAAAAACGTAAGCTTAAAGTAGGTGATAAAATGGCTGGCCGTCACGGTAACAAGGGTATTGTTGCGCGTATTGTGCGCGATGAAGATATGCCTTTCCTTGAAGACGGAACACCGGTTGATATTGTGCTGAACCCGCTGGGCGTACCATCGCGTATGAACCTTGGCCAGATCTACGAAACAGTATTAGGCTGGGCCGGTAAAGAGCTGGGCATTAAATTCGCGACTCCAATTTTTGATGGTGCAAGCCATGGTGAAGTGGAAGAGTGGGTTAAGAAGGCAAACTTACCTGAATCAGGCCGTACCTATTTATACAATGGTTTAACAGGCGACCGTTTCGACCAGCAAACAACAGTAGGTATTATCTACATGCTGAAACTGGGACACATGGTTGATGATAAGATGCACGCACGTTCAATCGGGCCATACTCATTAATTACACAACAGCCATTGGGTGGTAAAGCCCAGTTTGGTGGTCAGCGTTTTGGTGAGATGGAGGTTTGGGCACTCGAAGCATTCGGTGCATCAAACATATTGCAGGAAATATTGACCGTTAAATCGGATGATGTTATCGGCCGTGCCAAAACTTATGAGGCTATTGTTAAAGGCGAAAACCTGCCAACACCATCAGTTCCTGAATCATTCAACGTATTGGTTCATGAATTAAGAGGTTTAGGTTTGGATATAACGTTAGAATAAGTTGAAATAGTTGTAAAGGTTGTAGTAGTTGAAAAAGTTAAAAACTTACAACATTTACAACCCTTACAACATTTACAACTCTTCACAACAACTAAAAAACAAAGGAGACTATGTCTTACAAAAAGGATAATAAAATCAAAAGTAATTTCACCACAATTACTATCAGTTTAGCTTCGCCGGAATCTATACTTGAGCGTTCAAGCGGTGAAGTTTTAAAACCGGAAACCATTAACTACAGGACTTATAAGCCTGAGCGTGACGGTTTATTCTGTGAGCGTATTTTTGGTCCGGTTAAAGATTATGAGTGCCATTGCGGTAAATACAAACGTATCCGTTACAAGGGTATTGTTTGCGACCGTTGCGGTGTTGAAGTAACCGAGAAGAAAGTACGCCGTGAGCGTATGGGCCACATCAACCTGGTGGTGCCTGTTGCGCATATCTGGTACTTCCGTTCGCTGCCAAATAAAATTGGTTACTTGCTGGGCCTGCCTACAAAAAGGCTCGACCTGATCATTTATTATGAAAGATATGTGGTTATTCAGGCAGGTGTTAAAGAAGCTGACGGGATCAATAAAATGGATTTCCTGACAGAAGAGGAGTACCTGGATGTTTTGGATACCCTTCCAAAAGAAAACCAGTACCTTGACGATAAGGACCCGCAAAAATTTGTGGCTAAAATGGGCGCCGAGGCTTTAGAGGAGTTGTTGAAACGCCTTGACCTTGACGAACTTTCTTTCAGCTTACGTCACCAGGCTGCCAATGAAACTTCACAACAACGTAAAAACGAAGCTTTAAAACGTTTGCAGGTTGTTGAGGCTTTCCGCGATGCAAAATCAAGGATTGAAAATAACCCGGAATGGATGATCGTTAAGATCGTTCCGGTTATCCCGCCTGAACTGCGTCCATTGGTGCCATTGGAAGGCGGCCGTTTTGCAACTTCGGATTTGAACGACTTATACCGTCGTGTGATTATCCGTAACAACCGTTTAAAACGTCTGATCGAGATCAAAGCGCCGGAAGTGATTTTACGTAACGAAAAACGTATGCTTCAGGAAGCTGTCGATTCCTTATTCGATAACTCACGTAAAGTAAACGCGGTAAAAACTGAAGGTAACCGTGCATTGAAATCCCTTTCGGATATTTTGAAAGGTAAACAAGGCCGATTCCGTCAAAACTTACTTGGTAAACGTGTCGATTATTCAGCCCGTTCTGTAATTGTTGTAGGTCCTAACCTTAAATTACACGAATGCGGTTTACCAAAAGATATGGCTGCCGAATTGTTTAAACCATTTATCATCCGCAAAATGATTGAGCGTGGTGTGGTAAAAACAGTAAAATCTGCCAAAAAAATAGTTGACCGTAAAGACCCCTTAGTTTGGGATATATTGGAAAACGTATTGAAAGGTCACCCTGTATTATTAAACCGTGCACCAACGCTGCACCGTTTAGGTATCCAGGCTTTCCAGCCAAAATTGGTTGAAGGAAAGGCTATCCAGCTGCACCCTTTAACCTGTACCGCCTTCAACGCGGATTTTGACGGTGACCAGATGGCTGTTCACGTACCACTTGGTAATGCAGCAATTCTGGAAGCCCAGGTATTAATGCTTGCTTCGCATAACATCCTTAACCCTGCCAACGGAACGCCTATTACGGTTCCTTCGCAGGACATGGTGCTTGGTTTGTACTACATAACCAAAGGCCGTAAAACGGATGCTGAACGTGTTATTAAAGGTGAAGGTTTAACTTTCTATTCTTCCGAAGAAGTAATTATTGCTTATAATGAGAGAAAACTTGATCTGCATGCCTTTATAAAGGTTAGAGCCTTGGTTAAAGAAAAAGACGGCGGTATCGTTTCAAAAATTATTGACACAACTGTTGGTCGTGTATTATTTAACCAGCACGTTCCGGTAGAGGTAGGTTATATAAATGAGCTGCTTACCAAAAAATCATTACGTGATATTATTGGCGAGGTAGTGAAAATTACCGGTATGGCACGTGCGGCCCAGTTCCTTGATGATATTAAGGAATTAGGTTTCAAAATGGCATTCCAGGGTGGTTTATCATTTAACCTGAAGGATATTAATATTCCAGCAGAAAAAGTTACCCTTATCGAAACTGCTTCCAAGCAGGTTGAAGATGTTATGGCTAACTATAACATGGGTTTCATCACCAACAACGAACGTTATAACCAGATCATTGACATTTGGACCCGTATCAACAACCGCTTAACTGCGAATGTGATGGAAATCTTGTCATCTGATAACCAGGGCTTCAATTCGGTATATATGATGCTTGATTCAGGGGCGCGTGGTTCAAAAGAGCAGATCCGTCAGCTTGCAGGTATGCGTGGTTTGATGGCCAAGCCTCAAAAATCAGGTTCAGGCGGCGAGATCATTGAAAACCCGATCCTCTCGAACTTTAAAGAAGGTTTGTCAGTATTGGAGTACTTTATTTCAACCCACGGTGCACGTAAAGGTTTGGCCGATACCGCTTTGAAAACTGCGGATGCTGGTTACCTGACCCGTCGTTTACATGACGTAGCCCAGGATATGATTGTTGGCGAAGTTGATTGCGGTACATTAAGAGGTATATACACTACTGCCCTTAAAGATAACGAGGATATTGTTGAGCCTTTATATGATCGTATTTTAGGCCGTACTTCTCTGCATGACGTGCATGACCCTATTACTAATGAGTTATTAGTTTCTGCCGGTCAGGATATTACTGAAGAGATTGGTAAAAATATAGAAAACTCACCATTAGAAGGTATTGAAATCCGTTCTGTATTAACATGCGAAAGCAAACGCGGTGTATGTGCATTATGTTACGGGCGTAACCTTGCCAGCGGTAAACGTGTGCAAAAAGGTGAAGCTGTTGGTGTAATTGCTGCACAGTCAATCGGTGAGCCGGGTACACAGTTAACATTGCGTACATTCCACGTGGGTGGTACCGCCTCAAACATCGCTGCTGAATCACAGATCAACGCGAGGTTTGAAGGTAAAATTGAATTTGAGAATGTTCGAACAGTTGCTTATAAAACTGACGAAGGACTTGTTGATGTAGTATTAGGCCGTTCGGGCGAATTCCGCATCGTTGAACAGGGGACCAACAAGGTGATTGTTACCAATAATATTCCTTACGGTGCATATTTATATGTAAAAGATGGCAGCAAGATCAGCAAAGGTGACCGTATATGTTCATGGGATCCATACAATGCGGTAATTATTTCTGAATTTGCCGGTGTTACCAAGTTTGAAGCTGTTTTGGAAGGTATTACTTTCCGTGAAGAATCAGATGAGCAAACAGGTCACCGCGAAAAGGTTATTATCGATACCAGGGATAAAACTAAAAACCCGGTTATCCAGGTTGCCGATGCAAAAGGCAATGTGATAAAAGGATATAACATTCCGGTAGGCGCCCACATTGCAGTTGATGAAGGCGAAAAATTACAAACCGGACAGGTTATCGCCAAAATACCTCGTTCAACAGGTAAAACCCGTGACATCACGGGTGGTTTACCACGTGTAACTGAGTTGTTTGAAGCACGTAACCCGTCGAACCCGGCTGTTGTAACCGAAATTGACGGTGTGGTAACTTTAGGCGGTGTTAAACGCGGTAACCGTGAAATGTCTATTGAATCAAAAGACGGCCAGATCAAAAAATACCTTGTTCCATTGTCAAAACACATCCTTGTACAGGATAATGACTTTGTGAAAGCTGGTATGCCTTTATCAGATGGTTCTATATCTCCCGCCGACATCCTGGCCATAAAAGGCCCTGCTGCTGTTCAGGAATACTTAGTAAACGGTATCCAGGAAGTTTACCGTTTGCAGGGTGTGAAGATCAACGATAAGCACTTTGAAGTGATTGTTCACCAGATGATGCAGAAAGTAGCTATTGAAGATGCCGGCGACACCCGTTTCCTTGAAAGGGAAGCTGTTGACAGCTGGGACTTCATGCTGGAGAATGATGATATCTTTGATAAAAAGGTAGTAACCGAGCCAGGCGATTCAGCCAGTTTAAAATCTGGTCAGATTGTTTCGGTAAGAAGGCTGAGGGACGAGAACTCAATTTTAAAACGTAAAGATTTAAGGTTGGTTGAGGTGCGTGATGCTATCGCTGCTACTTCAAGTCCGATACTTCAGGGTATCACCAGGGCTTCATTAGGTACAAAATCATTTATCTCGGCTGCATCGTTCCAGGAAACTACAAAAGTGCTGAACGAAGCTGCAATTGCAGGTAAAAAAGACCTGATGCTTGGTTTGAAAGAAAATGTGATCGTAGGTCACCTTATCCCTTCGGGAACCGGTTTGCGCGAATATGAAAATATCCGTGTAGGTTCACAGGAAGAATTCGACCGCCTGATGGCTTCAAAAGCTGAAGAAGTGGAAGCGTAACCAGGTTAATTAACAAATATTTTAAAAAGCCTTCCCGTTTACGGGAAGGCTTTGCTATTTTCGTACCATGGAAGAGCAAAATGAAAATCAGCTGAATATTGAACTTTCTGAGGAAATTGCAGAAGGCATTTATTCAAACCTGGCGATTATCACCCATTCAAGTTCGGAGTTTGTTCTTGATTTTATACGGGTAATGCCGGGTGTGCCAAAAGCCAAAGTAAAATCAAGGATCATATTAACCCCCGAACATGCTAAACGCCTGTTAACCGCATTAGAAGATAACCTCGAAAAGTTTGAAACCAATAACGGTCGTATCAAGATCCAGCAGGAACCATCTGGCTTTCCAATGAATTTTGGCGGTACGATGGGGCAGGCATAGGAATTTCATTTGTTCATTTGTTCACTGGTTCATTGGTATATAGCGGCGATATTGCGCCTCTGCTAATGAAGCAGACAAATGAACTAATGAACCAGTGAACAAATGAACCTAAAAAAATGGATAAAAGCGCAAAAATATATATAGCAGGGCATAGGGGAATGGTTGGTTCAGCCATTTACCGGAAGCTGGAAAAGGAAGGGTTTACAAATTTTGTTACCCGTACCTCAGAAACGCTTGATTTACGTAACCAACAGCAGGTGGCGGATTTTTTTGAAACGGAAAAACCGGACTACGTGTTTTTAGCTGCCGCGAAAGTTGGGGGCATCGTTGCCAATAATACTTACCGGGCTGAGTTTTTATATGATAATTTGCAGATACAAAATAACATCATCCATCACTCGTACCTGAATGATGTAAAGAAGCTGATGTTTTTGGGATCAAGCTGTATATACCCCAAACTGGCCCCCCAGCCTTTAAAAGAAGAATATTTATTAACAGGTTTGCTTGAACCCACAAATGAACCTTATGCTATAGCAAAAATTGCCGGCATAAAAATGTGCGATGCTTACCGTGCTCAATATGGTTGCAACTATATTTCGGTAATGCCAACTAACCTCTATGGCTATAATGATAATTACCATCCGCAGAATTCGCATGTGTTGCCTGCACTGATACGGCGTTTTTACGAAGCAAAAGAACAAAATGTGCCGGATGTAACTATATGGGGTACGGGATCGCCTATGCGTGAGTTTTTGTTTGCCGATGACCTTGCCGACGCCTGCTATTATTTGATGCAGAATTATGACGAAGAAGGATTGGTTAACATTGGCACAGGTGAGGATTTATCAATTAGTGACCTTGCTTTGCTGGTGAAAAATATTGTTGGATATACAGGTGAAATACGTTTTGATACCTCAAAACCCGACGGGACTCCCCGCAAATTAATGGATGTTTCCAAACTGCATAGCAAGGGGTGGAAGCATAAAGTTGAACTTGAAGATGGGATTAAATTGGCTTATCAGGATTTTTTGAATAGATTCGTAAAAAGCTCCGATGGGCTTTTAAATAAAGATAATGGATAACAACATAGTAGTTTTTGGAGCTTCGGGGCAGTTGGGGCAATGTTTTAAATATCTTGCTGAAAAAGAAGGACTGTCCTATATGTTTTTCCCTTCGGAAGCGGAAGCAAACATCCTGGATTATGATGCCTTACAGAAGATTTTTGAAAACTATAAACCTGCGTACTGCATAAATTGTGCGGCTTATACCGCTGTTGATAAGGCAGAAGACGATCAGGAAACCGCGCTAAAAATAAACAAAAACGGTGTTGAGCATTTAGCGCTGCTTTGTGTTGAAAATAATTCAACGCTCATTCATGTATCTACTGATTTCGTTTTTAAGGGTGACCAATCGACTCCCCGCGACGAAGAAAGTGTGGCAGAACCCATTAATGTTTATGGACAAACCAAACTGGAAGGCGAACAAGCGGTCGGGGCACTGTTAAATAAATATTTTATAATACGTACCGGCTGGCTGTACTCTGAATATGGTAACAATTTTGTAAAAACCATGTTAAAGCTTGGCGCCGAAAGGGACGAATTAAAAGTTATTGCCGACCAGGCAGGTACGCCAACTTATGCCATCGACTTGGCCGGATGTATTTTACAAATCATTAAAAGTAACAGTACAGATTATGGCATTTATCATTACAGTAATGAAGGCATAGCTTCGTGGTATGATTTTGCAAAGGCTATTTTTGATTTATCGGGCACACGGGTAAAAGTGATTCCGGTTAAAACATCTGAATATGTGACAAAAGCAACCAGGCCGGCTTATTCGGTTATGGACAAAAGTAAAATAAAGAAAATATTTAATATTGAAATTCCTTACTGGCGGGAGAGTTTGTTAACATGTATCAATATTCTGAAACCATAGATAATCACCCATGAAAGGTATCATTTTAGCAGGCGGATCAGGTACAAGACTTTACCCGATAACCAGGGCAATAAGCAAACAATTAATGCCTATTTACGATAAACCGATGATTTATTACCCTTTATCGGTATTGATGCAGGCGGATATCAGGGAAATTTTAATTATCACAACACCCGAGGATAATGAGAGCTTTAAACGCCTGCTTGGTGACGGCAGCGAATTAGGTTGTAGTTTCAGGTACGCTGTACAGGAAAAGCCAAACGGACTTGCCCAGGCTTTTGTAATAGGCGAGCAGTTTATTGGCGATGACAAAGTAGCGCTGATATTGGGTGACAATATTTTTTACGGAACCGGATTTAGTGAATTGATCCGCAGTTTTAATGATGTTGACGGGGCCGCCATTTTTGCTTACCCGGTGGCCGATCCGGAACGGTATGGTGTTGTTGAATTCGACAAGGAATTTAAGGCTTTGTCAATTGAAGAAAAGCCGGTAAAGCCAAAGTCGAGCTTTGCAGTACCCGGACTTTATTTTTACGATAACAAAGTAATACAAATAGCCAAAGATTTAAAGCCATCGCCACGCGGGGAATATGAAATTACCGATGTTAACAAGTTTTACCTGGAAAAAGGCGATTTGCATGTTGGTTTGATGGACAGGGGTACAGCATGGCTGGATACCGGTACCTTTGACTCATTGAGTGATGCTACCGAATATGTAAGGGTTATTGAAAAACGCCAGGCAACAAAAATTGGCTGCATTGAAGAAGTAGCTTATCGCCGCGGATTTATCAATGATGATCAATTAAAGGTGCTTGTGGCCAAATATTTAAAAAGCGGCTATGGGAAATACCTGGAAAGTTTGCTTCAATAAAAGCCGGACTATTTCTGTATCCCCCCCTTCCCTGAAAGAAAGGGGGGGACTTAAGTCAGAAGGAAAAAAGCGAACTGTTATTTAAAGATAAGTCAATCATGTTTTTTGTGATTGTTGCAATCTTGGTTTTGTCAATACCGCCAATACCGGTAGACGAACACCAATTAGTTGATGCTGCGTTAACTACAATGCCGGAAGTCGTAGTTTTTTGATAGACTATAAAAGTGCCGAGCCCAAGCTTGTTTGATTGTGTAAGGTTTTGGGCAAAGTCATAGCCAAGTAGTTCTACCTTGTAACAATTCAGTTTAGTATTGTCAATAACCGGTATTTGAGTTGAACCGGGTGCAATCATGGTTACAACAGGGGCACAATCATATTCACGTGTCGGTACACTTAAAATATCTCCGTTTTTTAAACCGGTACCAGTAAATAAAGGAGAGAGGGCTGAAACTATTTTATACCCGTTCCACCTGTTGGGCAGTGTATTTCCATAGCCTCCGTGATTGTAGTCAGCGCCAATACTCGCAGTAGTTGGATAATTTAATAGTGGGTCAGTCCAGTTGATTGCACTGTATAGGGTATTATTTAACGGGTCATAACTGTTGTTTTTATAACAGATCATCAGGTTTTTGGGTTGATTATACCGTGCCTGCCACCACATCGTATTTCCAGAAAGCACCAATACGTTTTTACCCGACGCTATAAACAGATCAATATTTTCCCTCGCCTGCCTGGTCCAGTATTCACTATGACCTGTGATGATCACAATTTTGGAATTTTGTATTTGTGTATAATCGTCCAGATCAACGTCAGCTATATAGTTTACATTGTATGATTGTAAGTTCATCCAGCTGAAAAAACTTGAGTAATAATCGTGGAGGCCATATTGAATACGCGAAAAAGAAGCTACGGTGCTGATATTATTAGTAGGTGCGTACATGCTTTTGCCACCTCCCAGGTTATATGCGTTATTTGTATTTGAAGGATAAACAACGGTAATATCATGCGGTGTGGTATTGTCTTTTACAACAAATGAAAAATGTCCGGTCAGGTTATAAACGCCACTTTTTAAATTGGCCGGTATTTGATAATCTATTGTTTTATTATACCCGCATCCGTCAACCCAGGGTTTCACATTAGTTATCGGCTGGATAGCTATTGGCGTAGTAACTGTACTTACAATTTTACCGTTGGCATCATATAACGAAATCTTTTGATTTTTGTTAGCCGGCCCCGATAAGTACAATGCAGCTATATCTCCCCGGTTATAGGAGACCTTATCTGAATAACCATAAATTGCTTTACTCAAATCGACGGGGGCTACTAATGTATTGCCATATTCGGTCATAGTATAAGTCCCTAAGTAACTTGCCGGGGGAGAGACCAGTGGGGTAACCGGTTGGGTGCTGGGCGGGGCAATAGTTTTCGGCATAACTGTAGCCGCTTTATTGCAGCCGGCAACAATAAAAGCAAAAAATATAAATTGAAAGAAAATTCTTCTGTTAAGGG
>JBIOHE010000101.1:0-13001 GCA_044448725.1 Sphingobacteriales bacterium
CCCCTTGATCGGTTGCTCCTCAGCAGAGCCGATCTCCGTTTTACCTGACCCTATAAATATAATAAAATTAAAAACTGACACAGTTTAAATTACACTCCCTAATGTTGTATCGTTAGTTCATTTCGATTAGCGGACTAACAGACTTACGAAGTTTTTAAAACTTCGTAAGTCTTTGAATATCAGTAGTATTTTATGCAATTTCGCCGTTGTTGGAGTTGTCTCCAACAACATGGACTATTTATAAAGCGGGGATTGGCGAAACGGCATTGTACATCATTTAAACATATCGGGGATAATCTACATCTTCAATACCCCAGGTGAGATTCACCCTCAATTTTAAATCTTTTATGGACTCTTTTTAAAGCGCTTGTTTTACAAATTTCATGTAAAATATCAATTAGCGGGTTCAACTTTGCAGGCAGGATCATTGACTTTAAATATATACGTTTACTCCCTTGATACATAATAATGGTTTTAATTGCTCCATCGCAACAAGCTATGGCTTTATATTTAATTGTATCAAGCCCTATGTTGTTAATAATATTTGACAACCTTTGAAAACTGGTATCGCTGGCAAAACCTGTAAAGTATCCCATTTTGGCAGTATCATACTTGGCCCAATCACCGTTCTTATAGACTAATTCAGCGAATAATTTGACTTTTTTGTTTTTATCTAATTCTAAATGATAAACAGGACAGCTCCCAAAACATAAAGAGGTATGAAAGATAATCTTGTCAAACCTCGGTTTATTATTCTCCTTGCAACTAAACAAGGTAAACAGAATAAATACGATTACAATCAATCGTACCATTGGCTTTTGCCAGTTTTCGTCTTTATGGATTTTCAACAATCTTAAATTAAGAAATAAAATACAAACATTGGGAGTCAGCGGAAATTATTTAATCTAATGAGGGGTGATTGTTCAAAATTTCGCAAGGCTTTCCGAGTTTTATCTACAGCCTCCAATCACTTCACCGTTATCTCATACTAATGGACTTACGAAGTTTTTAAAACTTCGTAAGTCTATGAATACCAGAAACTAATCTCCAATCTCAAACCTCTGATCACTCTACAACAATCTCATCCGCAAAAATATAAGACGGCTGGCCTTTGCTTTCGTGCCAATCGGGCAGGGCGCCGTATTGTTTTGCTATTAGTTTAATATACCTTGTACTAAGGTTTAGCGGCGCGTTAAACTCCTGGGTTTGTACATTGAGGTCGTTTATAGCCACTTTTGTGTTGACTGTTGACGCCAGTTTATAATTGAGTCCATCATCAGAAACCCAGTACTCTACATATTTAGGGAAAACGATCCACGAGCGGGTGTCCTGGAGGGCGCCTAAGCTTACCTGTTTTACCGGTTTAACCTGGCCCATATCGATAATTGCCACCAGATCATTGCCCTGGTAGCCCTGCCAGTTGCCCAAACGCCAGTTAACTTTACCATGCAGTCCGTTTATAAGGGTATTATCACCTTCATCGGCATAGTTTGGCAGGTATTTGTTGAGCTGCGTTAGCTTTAAGTCACTCCTTATTTTTGTGAAAGTGGCTTCATCCACAAAACTTGTTTTTTCACCTTCAACCGCAATAGCCTTAACCGTTATGTTGGATGAAATATTTATAGGGGAAATGTATTGCGCAGAATTTACCGTTGGGGTAGCGCCATCCAGCGTGTAGTATATTTTAGCAGTCGTATCCGCGCATTTTATTTCGATATTGAAGGGTTGTTTAAACGTTTTGGCAGGGGCTATGATGTAAGGATTGGGAACGATCAGATTATCGGTGATCTTTGAGGATGGCTTTTCAAGATCCTGAACAAAAAGTTTGTTGGGCAGGCTCCCGGTCAGCACTTCAAATTCGCCGCCGTTCGCAATATCCGCATAGTCAAGGTAAATTTTATTGTACGGTTTTTTGTTCAGGTTCATCCCCTGCAGGTAAATATCGCCCCCGCTGATGCCCGCACCCGGATTAAGGATGGTGAATTTTTTGCCGTTCTCCAAATTAATCACCGCTTTATCAAACTGCGGCATGCCAATCTGGAACTGTTGCTGGCCCGGCGCAATATTGTATATACCCAATGAACTGATCACATACCAGGCCGACATTTGCCCGCAATCTTCATTGCCCGACAGGCCATCGGGATTGGCGCTGTATTCTTCCCTCAATATTTTGTTGATATAGAACTGTGTTTTATCGGGCGAATTGGTAAAGTTATACAAATAGGCCATGTGGTGACTGGGCTCATTTCCATGCGCGTACTGGCCAATCAGTCCGCTTACGTCGTCTTGCTGCCGTCCGCTTAATTTGGCATTGGTGTTAAATAATTCATCCAGTTTGGCTTCAAAAGCTGCTTTTCCGCCCATGCGGTCTGCCAGGCTTTCCACATCCTGCGGCGCTAAAAACGAGTACTGCCATGAGTTGCCCTCGGTAAAGTTATTGTTGATCTCCGTTGGTTCAAAAGGGGTGTGCCAGCCGCCGTTTGCACGGGCCTCCATAAAGCCGTTCTGGTTGTTGAAATTGTTTTTCCAGTATTGGGCGCGTTTTATAAATTCATTGTAATCATCCGGCTTGTTGAGCATTTTCGCCATTTGGGCTATGCACCAGTCGTCAATAGCATATTCAAGTGTTTTGGATACCGACTCAGGTTCATCATCGGATAATACCACCCCATTTTTCCGGTACGAATCGAGCCCGAACTGGTTGCGGTTTACAGCGGCCTTCATCGCGGTAAAGGCCTCGTCAACGTTAAAATCGCGGATGCCTTTTGCATACGCATCTACAATAACGGGGATGGAATGGTTGCCCACCATACAATAAGTTTCATTGGAAGCCAATGGCCATACCGGCAGCAAGCCGCCCTGTTCGTACATTGCTAAAAACGATTTTACAAAATCGAGCGTGCGTTTACGGTCAATCAGGTTAAGTAAGGGGTCTTCGGCCCGGTAAGTATCCCATAAGGAAAATACGGTGTAATAGTTAAAGCCATCAGCCGTATGAACCTTTTGATCCATCCCGCGGTACTGCCCGTCAACATCACTGCAAACATTCGGGGCCAGCATCACATGGTACAGCGAAGTATAAAATATAGTTTTTTTGGTTTTAGCGTTATCAATAACAGGCTGTTTTTTTTGTTGTGTTTGCCCGTGTGTCTTTGCTTTGCTGTTGACACGTGTATTGCCGGCGTTTTGTTGTTCCTGCTGTGCTACAGCATTTGCACCGCCGCCGCCTTCAACTTCTATCTTAGCCAGCTCATTATTCCATGAGGTTTTTGCTTCCTTTTGAACTTTTTTAAAATCAAAACCGGGCACTTCGGTATCCAGGTTTTTAAGGGCGCCATCCGTACTTACCGACGAAATACCCACCTTGGAGATTACCTCGCCGGGGTTATCAAACCGGATATACATTTTGATGTTTTTCCCCTGTAATTTATTTTTTCCCTGCTGTAATGTGTCATTCAAAGCAATGCCATAAGTTTTAAATGGTTTTGAAAATTTTGCATAGAAATAAACAGACTGATCTGCCGCCCATGCCTTCGACCTGCGGAAACCCCGGATCTCATGGTCGTTCACGACTTCTATCCATGAATCAAGCACCACATCACGGTGCTGCAGGTCTATGATAATATTTGCCTGAGTTGTTTTCGGGAAATTATACCGGTGAACGCCGGCGCGGGTAGTCGCAGTAAGTTCAACGCCAATGTTGTATTTATCCAGATAGGTTTTATAATAGCCGGGTGTAGCTACTTCGTTTTTCTTTTTAAATCCCGACAGGTATTCTGTGTTTTTAAATTGAGGTTCGCCGGTTGTGGGCATAAACAAAACGTCGCAATAATCGGCGATACCCGTTCCGCTTAAATGGGTATGCGAAAAACCATACACCAAGGTATCAGTATAATAATAGCCGGAGCAGCCGTCCCAGCCGGTTAACCGCGTATCGGGGCTTAACTGCACCATCCCAAACGGCGCCACCGCGCCGGGATACGTGTGCCCGTGGCCGCCGGTGCCAATAAACGGATCAACAAATTGGGTGTAATCTTTTTTTCTTTGTGCGACAGATGTAAGCGATGTCAGGATAAAAATCAGCGAAAAGATGCTGCGGAATAGTGGCCTCATTGAAATCAGTTAAATAGTTTGCTGGAAGCAAAAATAGAATATATTGTCTGAATCAGAATTTTCAGAATTAAAGAATTAACAGAATGTTGATTTCGATGATTTCTAAGAATTTCGGTTATAGCAAGTATTCTAATAATTCTTTAATTCTGAAAATTCTGATTCAGACATAAAAATCAGCGGTTCAGACAAGCTTAAACTCGTCCGCATCCTTCAAAAAGGGCAATGCACGCCTGGTTTTCTTCACTTCATCGGCAATGATTGAAAATGTGTAAAGGTCTTCTTCATCCCGTTTGTAATAAACCACGTTGCCGTTTGGATCGATACAGGTGGAATCGCCGGAATGATAAACTTCGTTGCCATCGTGCCCTACACGGTTAACACCGATCACATAAGCCTGGTTTTCAATTGCCCGGGCAGCAATCAATGCGCGCCAGTGGGCAATACGGCGCTCGGGCCAGTTAGCTACAAAAAACAGCAGGTCGTATTCACTTTTAACGTTACGCAGCCACACAGGGAAACGCAGGTCGTAACAAATCATCGGGCAAATATTCCAGCCTTTTAATTCAACAATAAGTTTTTTGTCGCCGTGGGTATAGGTTTCATGCTCTTTTCCCAAAGCAAAAAGGTGGCGCTTATCATAATATTCGTAACTGCCGTCTGCGCGCATCCAGATCAGGCGGTTATAGTATTTTTCATTTTCTTTAATAATAATACTGCCGGTCAGTACGCAATCGTATTGTTTGGCGGTTTTGTGCATCCATTTCATGGTTTTACCATCCATGGGTTCAGCAAGTTTTTCGGCATTCATTGAAAAACCGGTACTAAACATTTCGGGCAAAATAATCAGGTTTGTTTTTTCGCGGATAGCCGACAAACGCATGGTAATATTCTGGAGGTTTTTATCAATGTTCTCCCAAAAGAGGTAGCCCTGGAAAGTTGTTATTTTTAAATTATCCATACTTTGTTTTTTTGTCAATAGTTGTCAGTCCATAGACCATGGTCCATAGTCGATGGTTTGAATTTGGTGTTCCCTTAGTATTTACATTAAAACCCAGGAACCATGGTCTATGGACTATCGACCATGGACCATTTTAAACTGCCATCAATCTTTCAACGGCTTTATCCAGCGTTTCTTGCCTTTTGGCAAAACAAAAGCGCAAAACATGGTGGTCGGTACCTCTGGTGTAAAAGGCAGAAGTGGGTATTGACGCCACGCCAATCTCTTTTGTTAAGCGTAAAGAAAATTCATCGTCCTTTTCGTCTGTAATGTTATTATACGTTACCGATTGAAAGTAAGAACCAAAACAAGGTAACAATTCAAAGCGGGTTTGTTCCAGTCCTTTCCGGAAATAATCGCGTTTTTGCTGAAAAAAATCAGGGAGGCTTAAATAGTTGTTCTCATTTTTTAGGTATTCGGCAATGGCATATTGAATAGGAGCGTTTACACTGAACACCAAAAACTGGTGAATTTTTCTGAATTCGTTCATTAAAAATGCCGGGGCCATGCAATAGCCTGTTTTCCACCCGGTGGCATGAAATGGTTTGCCGAAGGAGGCCACAATAAAACTGCGCTGCTGCAATTCGGGATAGCGCGCCATGCTATGGTGTGTTTCGCCATCGTATATCAAATGTTCGTACACCTCATCGCTTAATATCAAAATATCCTGGTTTTTTACCAGGGCGCTTAATTCGTCAATATCTTCCTTATGCAGGATGGTTGCTGTAGGGTTATGCGGCGAATTAAGGATAATCATCCTCGTTTTGCTATTGATGAGCCTTTTTACCATGTCCCAGGCTATGCGGTAATCGGGCGGTTCGAGCTCCAGCGATTTTACAATTCCGCCCATTAATTTAATGGCGGGTGCATAACAATCAAAAGCCGGTTCAAATATAATTACCTCATCATTGGGGTTAATTACCGCTGTAATTGCAGTAAATATAGCCTGGGTACCACCTGCTGTTATAGTGATCTCGGTGTCAGGGTTATAAACAGCGCCGTAAAGTTTTTCTGTTTTTTGGGCAATCTGCTCCCGCAGGGCCAGCACGCCCGGCATCGGGGCATATTGGTTATGCCCGTCGTTCATGGCCTTATGTACCAGTTCAATTAGCTCTGGTGAGGTATCAAAATCAGGAAAACCCTGCGACAGGTTTATAGCGCCGGCTTCGTTTGCCAAAGCCGACATTAAGGTGAAAATAGTTGTCCCCGTTTGTGGTAATTTTGAGATTATAGGTGTCATGCAGGGGCTAAAATAAGGAAAAAAGGGGAAAGCTAAAAGCGGAAAGCGAAAAGCTTTGGTCTTTCGCTTTTAGCTTTCTCCTTTCACCTTTCTCCTTTCTCCTTTCACCTTCCGCCTTTCACCTTCCGCCTTCCCCACTACCCAAGTGCCTGCTCAATATCCGCTACCAAATCATCAATATGCTCCAGCCCGACCGATACGCGCAATAAATTGAACGGTGTTTTGGTGTCAGGGCCTTCCATCGTGGCGCGATGTTCTATCAGGCTTTCAACGCCGCCGAGACTGGTGGCCCTGGTGAATATTTTAAGTTTGTTGATTACCCGCGCGGCTTCTTCCTGACTGCCTTTAACACAAAAGGACAACATACCGCCGAAACTTGTCATTTGTTCTTTTGCAATTTCATGCTGCGGGTGCGATGGCAGTCCGGGGTACATTACGCTTTCAACTTTTGGCTGTTTTTCTAAAAACTCAGCCAACAATTGGGCATTGTGTACATGTCCGCGGATACGGTAGGGCAATGTTTTTATACTTCGTGCCAGCATATAGCAATCAAGCGGGGAGGGGATGGCGCCACCCATTTCCTGCACCTGGCGGATCTTTTGCCACCAGTCGTTTTTTTCTTTGGTGATCAGGGCGCCACCCATCAGGTCGCTGTGCCCGCCGAAATATTTTGTACAGGAGTGCATCACCAAATCTGCCCCCAAAGCAAGCGGCTGCTGGCAAACCGGGGTAGCGAAGGTGTTATCGCAGGCTACTTTAATGCCATGTTTACGGGCAATTGCCACCACTTTTTTTATATCGGTAATTTTTAGCAGCGGGTTCGACGGGGTTTCCACCCATATCAAACCAGTTTCGGGCCTGATATGCTTTTGTAAAACATCGCTGTCGTTTATGTCGATAAAATCGAAAGTTAAAATCCCGGCAAATAAAAGTTTAAGCTGGTTGCGCAGGCCGTGGTACATATCATCCGGTGCAATGATGTGGGTGCCCGGCGGCAGCGATTGAAAAACCGACATCCCCGCCGCGTTACCCGAGGAGAATGAAGCGGCATCAGCTCCGCCTTCCAGTTTTGCCAGAACGTTTTCGAGCAAGGTACGGTTGGGGTTACTGGCCCGGCTGTAAATGTGCCCGCCGGGAAAGGTGCCGTCTTCAGCACGCTCAAAGGTAGTTGATAATACAATTGGCTGAATTACGGCTTTTGAGGAGCCATCAGTTTGGTTGCCGGCATGTATGGCAATTGTTTCGATCTTCATGAGTGGAAATTTAGGCAAACATATCAAAAACGCTGATGCAGATATGTAAAAAATGCGTCATTAACTAAATTTCATTCATGGTAAACTTATAAAAAAACAAAAGTTGATTAAGCCGGCCAGGTTATTTATCTCATTCAGACGAATTTATCGCCAATAATAACCCGATCAGCTTAATCAACCTGATAAACCACTAACTATTTCAGATACAGCCCATCCAAAAACAAATACCTGGCACGGTCAGTTTCAGGTTCAAGCCGGGTATTTACATCAATGTTCATAAAATGAACACTGCTGCCATTGGTATTGGCTTTCCATTTTGGCAGGCCTTTGCCATTGGGGTTGCCGGTTTTTATAAAATTGGCAAAGTAATTTTCCATAGTTGCCGATACTTTATAATCATCAGGTGTCCAGTTATAAAACTTATTGGTAGCCAGGTTACCCATTGCATATTCAATTTCTGATGCATGAACAGCGCCTTTAAAAGGCGCCGGTTTTTTAGCAGCCGCAGTGGTACCGCCTTTAATAACGCCGCCAGCCAAACCTGCAACATTATTACCTTTCATTTCGGGCCTTGCCCGTGAAAATAAATAGCGGTAAACGGGTTTCCCACTTGTTTTGGTTTGCAAATCGGCCCATTTCCAGGTGCTGTAAACAATAAACC
Organism: Sphingobacteriales bacterium; assembly: GCA_044448725.1. GTDB lineage: Bacteria > Bacteroidota > Bacteroidia > Sphingobacteriales > Sphingobacteriaceae > Mucilaginibacter. The sequence continues at coordinate 8,265 of JBIOHE010000101.1, forward strand.
TGTCGCTTGAAAGCGCGGTTGCCGATTTGAGGGTTTCTTCATCCGTAGCGGCCGGGTACAACCTTAAAGCCTCACCGGCATTTTCGCCATAAAGTTGCTTTATTTTAGCCTTATAGTTATCGGTTGTAAGCTCCGTACCCTGCATCAAAAATTGGTAAGGCACTTCTGTGGAATTCCATCCAACCAGCAGGGGCACATGTGCCTGTTCGCCTTCCGCAAAAGTGGCCGCAGGGGCTTTTGTCAGAAAATAACCATCAATAGTGGCAGCTAACCTCGGCAGGTTTGGTTTTGACGCAGCGTCGAGCAGTTGGGCGGCAGGTATTGCACGCAAACCGGCCAAAGATTTCGCGCCGATACTTTCGGCAACGGCAAGTCCGTTCTTCTCGCCTTCGGCAAGCGGGACAGGGGCCAGGGTTGGGTTGATCATGCCGCCGCTTTCTCCGATAGCGGCCGCAAACAAGTTTTTTGATAGTGATGAGGCCATTTGTGCGCAAACGGCTATTGATCCGGCCGATTCACCCGCAATGGTTACCTTTTTCGGATCCCCGCCAAAGGCGGCGATATTGTCCTGCACCCAGCGCAAAGCGGCGTTTTGGTCTAAGAGGCCGTAATTGCCGGAGGATTGATGTGCAGATTCTTTTGTTAGTTCAGGATGGGCCAGGAAGCCAAAAATACCAAGCCTGTAGTTTACAGTGAGCGTAACAATGCCTTTTTGCGCCATACTTTCTCCGTCATAACGGTACTCCGAACCATCACCCGCCACAAACCCGCCGCCATAAAAATAAACGAGTACCGGTAATTTTTCATTTCCTGATTTTGCGGGCGTCCATACGTTAAGGTAAAGACAATCTTCGCTCATGCTGTCAGCACGGAAGTTCATATCACCAAAAACATTTTTTTGCATGGGATTATGGCTAAAATGGTCGGCTTTGCGTACCCCGTCCCAGTTTGCAGGCGCTTGCGGTTCTTTCCACCGCAGGTCGCCGACAGGCGGCAGCGCATAAGGGATACCTTTGTAGGAATTGATTCCGGTAGTGGGATTAAATGTGCCGGCGAGTTTACCATTGCTGATGGTAACCTGCGGGTTTTGCCGGGCAGTGGCTGCGTTTATAAAAATTAACGCAGCAAGTAATGCAATTATTGGTTTCATATAGTTTATATTGGTTTAAAGAATTGTTGCTTTAAATAAGCGATGAAACTTTGAAAACAATTAGTTGAAAAGTTTCATTAACATTATTGTAACATAATGATACAATAATAGTTGCTATTTTTGATATTATCAATATTTTTGCTAAAAACTTTGAAATGAGTATTAAACCGGCTGATGAAATAAATGAAAACGGAACAGGATTTATTAAAAACGTAGCAATTGATGCAGTTATATTTGGTTTTCATGATAACCAGCTTAAGGTTCTGCTATTAGCATATAAAAACACCAGCTATTTTGCATTACCGGGCGGTTTTATAAAGGAAGCAGAAAATTTAGATGAAGCGGCACGGAGAGTTGCCTCGGAAAGAACAGGTCTCGATAACATTTATCTGGAACAATTTTATGTATTCGGCGATTATTCGCGTTACGATCCTGAGCCATTTAAAACTATAATGAAAGCTAATGGGGCCATACCGCCGGAAAATCACTGGCTATTGCAAAGGTTTATTTCAATCGGGTATTATGCCCTGGTTGATTTCACCAAAGCTACACCCACACCGGCCGAAATTTTTGACAGCTGCAACTGGTACGATTTGAATAGTATGCCTCCGTTGATTCAGGATCATACACAGATAGTTCACAAAGCGCTTGAAGCCCTCAGGGCAAACCTTGACGATAAACTGATCATTTTTAATCTTTTGTCACAGGATTTTACTATGGGCGAACTTCAAAAACTTTATGAAACCATCCTTGGAAAAAAATTACTCCGTTCTGCTTTTCAACGCAAAATACTCGGTTTGGGGATTTTAGAAAGAGTTGCCAAAAAGTGGACCGGCGGGGCGCATAAAGCACCTTATTTGTACCGGTTTGCATCGGGGATACCAGCTGTCTGATTATTTATTTCAAAAATAGCAATGCATATTTACCATTAGGTTTTTGTACAGGAATATTACAGTAGCAGGTTCGCATAATCAGTATAAAACCTATAAAATAAAACGTTTTAAACAATATATCCGGCATCTTGTTGTTTTAATGCAGATATTTGAATTCATACCCATGAAACAAGGACAAATAACTTTATTGCTGCTCTTTTTTATAGTAGTTTCAGCTTGTAATAAAAAAACAAATAATCCGCCTGCAAAATCAACCGGCCCGGGTAGTACCTGTAGTGCGCAGCTATCGGATGTAGAAAATATGGCCATCTTTCCGGCAGATAATTCATGGAACCAGGATATTTCGGCTTCGACTGTTGATCCGAACAGCAGCCAGATCATCGCCCGGATCGGTTCCTCCGTTTTAAAAGCCGACTTTGGCAGCGGCCTGTGGAACAATGCGCCGATAGGCATCCCTTTTGCCGTGGTTTGCGGCAGTCAGCCAAAAGTTGCGGTAACCTTTCGGGCCAACGCTTATGACGGCAATTATGGCAGCGAAAGCGATCCCGGCCCTTACCCAATACCCTTAAATGCCCCCATTGAAGGTAACGGGCAAGGCGATTCGCATGTGATCGTAGTTGATAAAGACAACAATATGCTGTACGAGCTTTATAATGCCAGCTTAAACAACGGAAAATGGGGGGCGTCAAGCGGGGCAATATTTAATTTAACCTCAAACGCACTGCGGCCTGCAGGCTGGACCTCTGCGGATGCCGCCGGGTTGCCTATTTTTCCCGGACTGGTGCGTTATGATGAAATTGTGAAAGGGGTAATTAACCATGCCATACGCTTTACCTTGTCTTCATCAAATGTAAAACCTGCCTATATCTCCCCGGCAAGGCATAGCGTGAATAGTTCAGGCGGACAATATTCGCTGCCGTTTGGCGCGAAGATCAGGTTAAAGGCTAACTTCGACATCAGCGCCTACCCGCCGCACCTGCAGGTAATCCTCACCGCAATGAAAAAATACGGACTGATACTGGCCGACATCGGCAGCGATATGTTTTTCAGCGGCGCACCCGATAGCAGGTGGGACAATAATGAACTGCATGGACTGGATACCGTAACAGCAGCCGATTTTGAGGTGGTGAAGATGAATTAATTAATTCTGGAGACGCGATGCATCGCGTCTCTGCACCCTGCTATAAATTTAATCTTTTATGCCTAAAAACCCCTCTGTGGTCATTTCCCAATCAGGGCCAAAGGTGATTTGTGCCTTTCCTTCCAAAATGCCTAATTTACGTTTGGGGCGGTCGGGTATTTCATGAACAAAATAGCCGATTATTTCTTTTTTCCTGCCATAAGTTACCGCGATGGTTTCACCGGCTTTTACCGCAGCAATGACGTCGGAAAAATGCGTTTTGAACCCGGTGGCGGACATTGTTTTCATGAATAGAAATCTTTTTTGTCAAAACATAATACATAACTAATAGGAGCACAGACTGTTTGAAAAACTTACCAAAGTATTTTCAACCCTTCCATTCTATATTGTCCAATGCGTTCATCTTTAGTAATAAAAATCAGGTTTCTGCTTATGGCTTGCCATACGAGCATTCTATCGAACATATCCTTATGCCCGGTTATTGGAAGCATGTGATAAGAGGCGCATTCTTCGGGAGAAAGTGAAATTAACTCAAAACCCATCCTAAGCGTCAATTCAGGAAGTTCCTCGGGTAAGGTACCATTTATTCCTAATTTGCCTATTGAAAATTTTAAAGCAATTGCCCAAAAAGTGATAGCACTCACAAAAATAGTATTATCACTATTATCAAGAATTTTCCGGGCAGTTTGGGACAATTTCGACCGGTCTGAAATAGCCCAAATAAGCGTATGCGTATCTAAAAGATAATTCATTGCCCTAAAAAATCTTCTGCTGTAACGTCAAAATCAGGTGCAAATGTAAAAGTTGCCTTTCCCTCTAAAATACCTAAATTACGTTTAGGCTTTTGAGGAGTATCAGGAGAAAAATATCCTATAACCTCTTTCTTTTTTCCATAGGTTACTGCAATTTGCTCCCCGGCCTTTACCTGTTCAATCACATCTGAAAAATGGGTTTTAAATTCACCGACAGACATTGTTTTCATAATTTTAATTTTCTTTAAACAAATATAATTTTTTCTTGACAACTTGTCAAGAAAAAATTATTGTTAATAAGAGTTTGTATATTTACATTCCCGGTCGCTCATCCAACGCAGGGTCCGCTGCGAGAGACCCTGCTGAAACTTTTTGAGATGAATTGAAGGCGTTAAAATCAACAAATTTTCGTCGTCGCAGGGTCTCCTGAAAGGGACCCTGCGCTGCATTCCCGGTTGCTTATCCAACGCAGGGTCCTCTGCGAGAGACCCTGCTGAAACTTTTTGAGATGAATTGAAGGCGTTAAAATCAACAAATTTTCGTCGTCGCAGGGTCTCCTGAAAGGGACCCTGCGCTGCATTCCCGGTTGCTAATCCAACGCAGGGTCCTCTGCGAGAGACCCTGCTGAGACGGTATGAGATGAATTGAAGGCGTTGAAATCAACAAATTTTAAAAGTTGCCGAATCTTATCCACAATTACTCATATCTTTTTCTGAAATTAGCGGCCAATGAATATCGAACTCTTTATTCCCTGTTTTATTGATCAGTTATATCCCGATACTGCCTTTAACACCATAAAGG
>JBIOHE010000102.1:0-12888 GCA_044448725.1 Sphingobacteriales bacterium
CTAATTATCATCCTATTCATACTATCGTTCCTGCCCAAAGGATACAGCCAGACGCATCAATTAAATGATACACCATCGAGGCTGGAACGGATTCAAAAAAACGGCGTTTTGCGGATCGGCGTCCCCGGGGATTATGCCCCATTTGCGATCACCCGGGGCGATTCCCTTTATGGCGCCGACATCAGGTTGGGGCGTTTACTGGCTTCAGCTATGGGGGTCAAGCCGGTGTTTGTAAAAACAAGCTGGGCTAACCTGGCTACGGACATGCGCAACGATGCCTTTGATATTGCCCTGGGAGGCATCAGCATAACACCCGAACGCTCAGCATTGGCAAGCTTTTCAATTGCTTATCATTCGGGCGGAAAGACCTTTCTTTGCCGCCGTGCAGATAGCATCAGGTTCTCCTCCGGCGGGGAAGCGGTAAATAGACCCGGCATTCGTTTAATTGTGAACCGCGGGGGAACAAACGAGTCTGTGGCGCGCTCGCTATTCACCGCAGCCACCATACAGGTATTTCCGGATAATATCGGTGTATTTAACGAGATCATCGCAGGCCATGCCGACGTAATGCTTACAGATGATACCGAGGCCGACCTTAAAATCCGGCAATACCCGCAACTATGCCGGAGCTTTGCAGGCACAATAACTAAAAGCGATAAAGCATTGTGGATTCATACTGATCCTGCTTTGCTTGCTTTTGTAAATAACTGGCTGCAAAAAGAACTTACATCGGGAATGCCACAGCAATGGTTAAAAGAGGCCATGGTGCCCGGTCATTGACAAACGGATCACCTGTTAATGCTTTGCGTAGGATTAGTTGAGAATAGATAATCAGATGACAATACTTGGAACAATATTTATTATATTTGAAATAAGAAATATCGCTTTAATTCAGATAATAGAAAGAGGATTATAATGAGTGAAATAGAAGTACTGGAAAATATAGCAACTAAAGCAGTACACCGATTGAGAACTGAAACGTTGTTTTCAGGGCAACCATTTATGATTAATGTAAAAGGACTTCCTCCTAATCAATGTTATCTGGAATTTCCAGACCAGACGATCCAACTGGTGACATTCGTACAAGAGAAAAATGATTTTGTTCCTATCCGTAAACTAAGGGCAAGGGATCGCGAGCGTTTAAGGAAACGTCTCGGTTTATAATCATGCCTACGCTATATTTAATAACAGGCTCAAACGGCGCAGGTAAATCCACTGTCGGCCCAGACTATTTGCCTGAAAACATTTTGGGCAATCATGTTATTTTTGACGGGGATAAATTATATACGGGTAAAGTATCAGAACTTTGGCCGGAACAAATGAAATCACTCTAAGAAGCCAAAAAAATTGCTGCGGAATTTATTGTCGAAATGCTGGAAAGGTTGCTTGATAACGCTATCGAAAATAAAGACGATTTCGTTTATGAAGGGCATTTCCCAAGTTATGCGACCTGGGATTTTCCAAAACGTTTTAAAGAGAAAGGTTACCGTATCCAAATGCTATTTTTAGGACTAAAAAATGCTGACCTGTCAGAAATGAGGGTTGGACTGCGTGCAAAAAAGGGGGGCCACAATGTACCACGTTACGACATTGAAAATAACTTTTATGGCAATTTGGAAATGCTGAATGAGCATTATCACTTGTTAGACCATTTGCAAATAGTCGATACCTCGGAGTTTTTGCCGAAACCACTGGCTGCATTTAAAGGCACAGAGTTAATTTCAAGCATTCGTAAAAAGGAATTGCCCGAATGGTTTATTCAACATTTGCCGGTATTATCTGCCACAATCACTAAATAGAAAGAGTTTAAATCCGTCCCTTTGGTAAACGGATACCGCCCTGGTTCGTTTTGTAAATAACTGGCTGCAAAAGGCGCTTGCATCGGGAATGCCCCAACAATGGTTGAAAGAGGCAATGGTGCCCGTGAATTGATCGGCCGGTTCACAAAAAAGGCCGCTCTTGCAGCAGCCTTTTCTATTGTTTCCGGGATACTTGCCTCTTATTTTTTTATGTACAATCCCGAACCTATGATATAGGTTTGTCCTTCAAACTGCGCCTTCCGCACATAAGTTTGTTTAAGTGCAGGTGCATTACCTCCGGGCTGGTACCAGTAGTACTCAACCCATCCGCTGCCTTTTTTCGTAACAACATTAATTAGTTCCCGTTCCACCGCTTTTCCCTGCAGGTCCCGCAGGTCCATCAGGTTTTTTCCTTCGATGCTGGGCTGAGCCCCGTTTACCAGTTCGGTGCCGTCAAGGTTGTCCACAAATACATAAGTGGCCATAAATATAAATGGTCCTGTTTTGGCGCGCAGCTGGTCAAAAGCTTCTTTCCCGTGTTGCGCTATCAATGTGGCTGCATGGTTCACCACATCTTCTATAAAGCCCTTATTCATATCCATATTGTAGATTCCGCAGCCAACCAGGTACTGCTTTCCGGAAGGGAAGGTAACGCGTTTTACAAAACTCGACTTCCATGCCGGGAAGATGTCTCCGGGTAAAGGGTACATGTAGTGAACCCATCCTTCACCCCCGGGAGAGGCAGCTGCATCCAGGAACATTTTGCCCCAGGGCCGCCCGAGTACATCTTTACTGTCGCTTACATTCATACCTTCGCCTGCCGGGTTTGCAGCATGGAAGGTTCTGACGCCATCCAACGTCCAGGCAAAGAAATAAACATCATCATGAAACCATTTGGTGCCTTTCTTTCTAAACTCCGGGTAAGCTTTTTCCCCGCGCTTTTCAAATACTGCTGCGGCATCAAGCACAAGGGTTTTCAGTTGGGCGGCGGTCATCTTTTTGACTTTTGAAATTGTTTTCGGGGCGTCGGCCAGATATACGCCGCAGGCAACGAGCACCCATTTATTGCCCATTTTGGCTTTGCTGACGTAAGTGGACTTCCGGGTGGAGACACTCTCGCCGGGTTTGGGCCACATATAATCAACCCAACCCTTACCGCTTGTACGCACAACCCGGAGCATCTCCCTCACCAGGTGCTTGCCGCGGGTGTCCTTTACATCCAGAACGTTGCGCCCCTCCAGGGTTGGAAAAGCCGGGTTTACAAGCTCAATGCCATCGGGATCAACTACAAAAATATAAGCATCCTTTGCAATGAAAGGGCTTGTCGGGTCATGGAAAATCCTAAAAGCTGCATCGCCGTCCTTTTCAACCTGTTCCACGGCATTTTTTACCGCGTCTATAACGAAAGCCCGCTCCATGCGGTCGTTATACATACCGCTTCCTACAATATATCCTTTACCCGACGGCGCTTTTACAAATTGTACGAAACTGCTTTTCCAGCGGGGAAGAAGCCCTCCCGGAACCGGCCATTGATAATGGTACCAACCATCGTGCTTGCCGGGGGAGGCGGTTGCGGCTTCGAGCAGGCCGCGTATAATAGGCTTGCCGTTGATGTCTTTTAAATTTAACTGGTTCCTGCCTTCCAGTTCAGGATCGGGGTGTACCAGCATATTTCCCCCGGTATCTAAAACAAATATATATGTTTCGCCCTTTCGCCAGCGGCTGCCGGCCTTACGGAAATCGCCAAAAGCCGTTTCGCCCTTAGTGCGGACCAACGCCGCCGCACCCTTTACCAAAGCAACAAGTTCACGCGTATGATTATCGTAGTACTGACCGGAATTGGCGGTGTTATGGTTTTTATGAACCTGCGCCTCACTCACAGTAATTAAAAAAAATGCTGTGAGAATAAAAGAAAAGCCATTTTTCATGATTAAGTTTTTTCCTAAAACAGATTAAACAGGGTTTGGTTTTCAGTTAGTTAGCGATCTAAAAAAAATATTTTATAAAACTGCTTAGTGGTGAAAAACCACTTACTTTGCGGAAGAGGATTTCAAACTCAAATTATGCCAGACACCCCAAAACAAATCCCCGCCGAAAAAGAAAACCTGCATTCCCGCAACCTGCACCGGCAGGGTTATGATTTTAAGCAGCTGATGAAAGGCACGCCCGAACTGCGCCGCTTTGTTAAGCTAAACCAGTACGAAACAGAATCCATCAACTTCAGCGACCCGGATGCGGTGAAGGCGCTGAATAAGGCCTTACTGAAACAGTTTTACGGCATCAAAAACTGGGACATCCCGGAAGGATACCTTTGTCCGCCAATACCCGGCAGGGCGGATTATCTCCACTACGCCGCCGACCTGTTAGGCGAGCTAAATAATGGTGAAATCCCAAGGGGTAGTAAAATTAACGTGCTCGACATTGGAATGGGCGCCAATTGTGTTTATCCTTTAATTGGCAGCAGCGTTTACGGCTGGCGGTTTGTGGGTACAGATATTGACCCGGCGGCGATACGGTCGGCAAAGGAGATCCTGGCATCCAACGAAAGTTTAAAGGATAAGATCATCTTTCGCCTGCAAACCAATAAGGCAAATATTTTTAAAGGGATAGTTAAACAGGGCGAGGGCTTCGATATCACCATCTGTAATCCACCGTTTCATGCATCCCTGCAGGAAGCACAGCTATCTGCGGCCACTAAATGGAAAAAATTAGGGACCGGAAAGCCGGGCACGGCATTAAATTTCGGCGGACAGAAAAACGAGCTATGGTGCTACGGCGGCGAAGCAGGGTTTATTCGGCGCATGGTTGAGCAAAGCGCCCTGGTAGCAAAGCAATGCCTGTGGTTTTCGACATTGGTCTCCAAAAAGGATACGCTGCCGGTTATTTATAAAGCGCTGAAAGCAGTTAACGCCCTTGATGTAAAAACCATCAGCATGATGCACGGACAAAAAACAAGCCGCATAGTGGCCTGGACATTTTTAACCCCGGCGGAACAAACAGACTGGCGGAATACGTACTGGCAAAAAGATTAATAAAATAACACCCGGTTTCAAATCCCGCTTATATACATTAATATTGCCGCGACAATAAATCAGGTTAATCTTATGATAACTAAAGAAGAAATTTTCGGATATACCCCCGATCCAAAATATAATAAAGCGGTTGCTTATTTCTCCATGGAGTTTGCCATCGACCAGGCATTAAAGATCTACAGCGGCGGACTGGGCTTTTTAGCCGGATCGCACATGCGCAGCGCTTACGAATTAAAACAAAATACGGTTGGCATTGGCATGCTTTGGAAATATGGTTATTACGACCAGCAGCGCGACATGAACGCTGATATGAAGCCGATGTACGTGGAAAAGCAATACGCCTTTTTGCAGGATACCGGCATTATGTTCACCGTGCCGGTGCACGATTCGCCGGTGCATGTAAAGGCCTACCTGTTAAAGCCTGAAACATTTGGTTCCGCGCCTTTGTTCCTGCTCACAACTAATTTGAATGAGAATGATGAAGCTTCACGTTCAATCACTTACCGTCTTTATGATTCTAACGAGGCAACGCGTATTGCGCAGTCCATCATATTGGGGATAGGCGGTGCTATGCTGCTGGATCTTTTGGGACTGGACAGAGAGGTTTACCACATGAATGAAGGTCATTCGCTGCCGCTCAATTTCTACCTGTATTCAAAATATAAAAGTTTGGAGGAGGTTAAAAAACGCGTGGTATTTACTACGCATACCCCCGAAGCTGCCGGTAACGAATCGCACCGTTTTGATCTGTTGAAAGAGATGTCGTTCTTTTATCATTTGCAGTCGCACGAGGTTAAGCATATTTTAGATCTCGACGGCGACTACCTGAATTATACGGTTGCCGCGCTAAAATTTGCACACAAAGCAAACGGTGTATCAAAAATGCATGCTGAAGTTGCCCGCGACATGTGGAAGGGAAACACCGGCATTTGCGATATCATCGCCATTACAAATGCGCAAAACAAAACCTACTGGAAGGATGCGCAGCTGGAAAAAGCTTTGGCCGGAAAAGATGATAAGGCCATTGCCGCCCGTAAAAAGGAAATGAAAAAGCAGCTGTTTAAGGTGGTTGCCGATCAATGCGGAAAAATCTTCGATGAAAATATAATCACCATAGTTTGGGCCAGGCGTTTTGCCGGTTATAAGCGTGCCGACCTGCTGATGCGCGACTGGGACAGGTTTATAAAACTGGTTTATAATGCCGAACACCCGGTGCAGGTAATTTGGGCGGGCAAACCTTACCCTGAAGATTACGGCGCTATAGATCAGTTTAACCAGATCATCCGCCGGGCAAAACCTATTGCCAATTGCGCCGTACTTACCGGTTACGAACTTGGTCTTTCGGCCATTGCCAAAAAAGGTTCGGATGTGTGGCTGAACAACCCGAGCATGTACCGTGAAGCATCAGGCACCAGCGGCATGACGGCTGCATTCAACGGCAGTATCAACCTTTCGCTGCCCGACGGCTGGGTGCCCGAATTTGCCGTCGACGGTGAAAACTCTTTTGTGATCCACCCTGCCGGCAATGGCACACCCCACGGCGACACCGACCGGATTGAGGCAGAACACCTGATGGACAAACTGGAAAACGTTGTGCTGCCGATGTATTATAATGACAAAAAGCAATGGCATGCCATTATCCGCAAAGCCGCCGAAGATATTGTTCCCGCATTTGATTCGGGTCGTATGGTGGATGAGTATTACGGGAAAATGTATAGTTAAGTAATGTTGGTGTTTTCGCCCCTGTGTTCGTGAGACTTTTGATTGCCGTTACAATTCCCTCCCTCGGGAGGGGTGCGGCTGGCGGTGAGGTGGCAGGGAGGGGTTTCGCCGCTACTGCATGAACGGCGAACAGTGTTTTAGCTTTCCTGGCCGGTGTTGTTGTGTTCACTAACACCCCGCGTTTTTGGTTGACCCACGTTGGTATTTGACTTAAGACTTTCGACTCCAGACTCAGGACTTAAATGTGGGCGTTGCCTGCGGCCGGGCTTTCTGCTCATACTCCGCCAATAGGCGGACTTAGGCGCGGGGCCGGTATCCATTTCAATCCCTAACGCGAAGCGCCGGTAAATAAAAACCATGTCATTGCGGGGAGTACGCCAGCCGTAAGGCTGGCGACGACGCGGCAATCTCGTAGCTAATGCATTAGTGCCAGTGCATTAACGCCTACCGGTCAGCGACGAGATTGCCGCGCTGCGCTCGCAATGACATAGTTTTTTTAGCTTTAATTGCTCCCTCCGATATCGGTATTTTTCACCAGCGTCCCGCGTTTTGTTTGAACCATTATTTGTATTCGACTTAGAACTTCAGACTCAGGCCTTAAATGTGGGCGTTGCCTGCGGCCGGGCTTTCTGCTCATACTGCACAGGCATTAGCCACGAGGCCGGTATCCGCGCCAATCCCTAACGCGAAACACTGGTAAATAAAAAACTATGTCATTGCGGGGAGTACGCCAGCCGCAAGGCTGGCGACGACGTGGCAATCTCGTAGCTAATGCATTAGCGCCAATGCATGAACGCCTGCCTGTCAGCGACGGGATTGCCCTCCGCCTTTAGGCGGATCGCAACGACATAGTTTTTTAGTATTCCTCTAATCCCCAAAAAATACCGTACCTTAACACATGCCTTTGCTGCAGCAATTTATTGATAAAATTACCCGGCTTAAACGGGGGAATACCAGGTACGGTATGGCCCCTCATAAACCGGTTTTGCTGCTGGCGTTTATCGACCTGTATGAAAAAGGCCTGCTTACCGAAAACCGCGTTTACGTGGATGCGGATTTGGTGGGCGCCTTCCTGGAGAACTGGCGGCTTTTGGTGGATACCCCAAATGCCGCCGATTTTACCCAGCCCTTTTATTACCTGCAAAGCGACCTGCTGAACAACCGGCCCTTTTGGTTTTTGCAGCCAAAACCCGGATGTACCATTAACGCGCATATTAAAAGTGTAAAAACCCTCTCGCAGGTGCTGGACTACGGGCATTTCTCACCCGAAGTTTTCCTGCTGCTGAACGACCCTTTAAACCGCAGTTTAATTAAGAACGCCTTGCTGGATGCTTATTTCCCCGAAACCAAAGCGGCTTACCTGCAAAGCAAGCAAAAGGGCCAGGGCTATATCAGCGACCTGCAGCACTATATTTTAAACGAACCGGAAGTTGAATACAAAACCGTGCAGGTAGTTACCGAAGAGGAGCAATTTGTACGCGGCGGCCTTTTTAAAAAGATGGTGCCCCAGATATATAACAGCACTTGCTGCATTACAGGAATGCGTCTCGAATCTGCATTTGGGCATACTTTTATTGACGCCTGCCATATTGTGCCCTTCAGCGTATCGCATAACGACAAAATAAACAATGGCATTGCCCTTTGCCCCAACCTGCACCGCGCTTTTGACCGCGGGCTGCTTACAATTGATACCCATTACCGGGTACAGGTATCTGCCGGGGTAATTGAAAATACCAGCCACCCCTACAGCTTAAAACAATTTAATGGAACCACCATTACCCTGCCCGCCGATAGCCGCTACCACCCCGACCCCGTGAATTTGGAATGGCATGGGAGGGAGGTGTTTAGGGGGTGGTAATTCCTTGCATACATGGCTGATTTTTGAACACGGGCAGCGGGCTTTTTTCATCGGTATGGATGCTGAAAACTGTTAAAAGTCAAGCGGAAGGTTTGACTTGGCGGGAGACTTTATATGATCCAAGCAAAGAAAAGATCAAGGTCGAAATTATTGAATTGGCTGTCAGTTAAATAAGTGAAACGATGTCTCTATATCTCATAATAATCGCATCTCATCAAGTCAGATTTGACTATTAAAATTTAATCTTCCGATGCAATTCTTAGATGTTTACCTATGTATCCGACATATACTTTTTTAGAATTATTGTCCGGATAAAAGTGGAGTCTCAAGTCCGCGGTTTTGATGTGTAAATCAAAAAGTTTTTTGCCTTGGCCCGGTATAGTAAATTTTCTTATGCTACTAAACCTGCGCAATGTCGATTCGGATTCAGGAGAGATACGAAGATTTGTTGTTTGATTCGCATCTTGATAATCAAAATCGCCGTTTTCCCAATGTTTTACATAGTCGTTCAAAGTTTTCAGCCTATCAATTATTAGAAAAAGTGTTTTAGAAACTCCTATTTTCTCTATTTGCTTTTCAATTTCTTCGCATAATTCTAAGTTTGAAAAAAACTCAACCCTTCTTTCCCAAATTTCTTTGCTTTTTTTCAAACATTCGAGTTGATAATTCTGATACCAATTAACATGGCTATTTAGCGTTTCAAAGCTGGAAAAATGTTTAACTACCGCTTCTTCATTTTTTTCTTCTGCTTTTTCATCTAAATAAAAATGTGAAATTTTAATTTCATTTTTGTCCCATTCATCGTTTGTCGCAAGGCTAACACTCAGCGTATTATAAATAAACGCTGCTCCAAGACCCCATACCTGGTATTTGATATTATCCAATATCTTGTAGAACTCGGAGCGACTATAGAAGTCAATCTCAGAAGTTTCACTTTCTTTAATAAGTGGCGTTGAAGTAAGAATAGCTCTAAAATTGTCTCGTAGATCGCGACTAACTCTACCATCATTTAACCATAAACCAATATTGTAATCATGAGATATATCTATTTGATAAAGGTTAGGTAAACTTCTCTCATGTAATCTTATCTCACTGAAACCAATTTCTTTAGCTCTAATAACGGTCCTTATAAAGTTTTCCAAGATATCATAGACCAATTCCTTTGAGCTAACTTTCGCGAGAGATAACTCATTAAACATATAAACCATAATCTTTATTTGATTAGTGAATCCAACTGTTTTGCGTACTCATCAAAAAAGCCCTGAGGTTGATGACTAAGACGGCCATCTTCATCTATCACTGGTTGAGATATAGTTGTGATATGTTCTTTTGAATCTCGCTCAAAATAAAAGACGGAAACGTCATCCGTTTTAATAAGTTTATTTTTGATCGCAACCCGTATACCGTTAAATAAATGGTCTGAATGAGATTCGACGATTATTTGAACGCCGTCATTTGCGGCCATGGCTAACAATTCCCCCAATTTGGCTTGGCCATGAGGATGTAAATGCGACTCCGGATTTTCTATAATTAGAAGATCACCTTTTTCAGCTGATAATATTGCTGCAATAACAGGCAATGTATATGTAAACCCAAAGCCAACATTTACCGGACTAAATTCTGGTGTAATATCGCTTCCGTCGTCAAATTGGTATCCAATCCTCACGATGTCCAAATCGTTATAATAAGTAGATATGACGTGTGTACCTGGGGTTATGTCGTTAAACCAAGCATCAAGATTTGAAATTAGATTTGATGCTTTTGCATTTTCATGCTGAACGCTAGGCAAACTAATTGCTTCAAATTTATTTAAAGCTATAAATAGCGGGGCATTCTCACCCCTATAACCCAAAAAGTGCTTTTGCTTTACGGCGGATAAGTTCGCTTTATAATTATGTTCTGGTCCAATCCTTTCCGCCTTTAGATAAGTAAATCTATTTGTAAAAAGTGGAGGTTGGCCGGGATTATTATAATTATGATCATGCTTCTTACTAAGTGGCAATATGTCGCTTTCTGCATCATAATCATAAGTCACTTTTAAGAATTTCTTGTAGTTTATATCTACTTCAAACTGGATAAAGTCACTGTCAGCATGAATATTATAAACGTCCTTCCCTTTTCCGAGATCAATTATTCCTTCTTCGCCTCCTTTTAGAACCAATCCACGTATTTCGGGAATAAAGTGGGCATCCGATTGCCTAAGCAGTAAAAGAGATTGGATAAAAGTTGATTTCCCCATTCCGTTCAAACCTGTAAACAGGTTCAATGCTGTCAAATCTATTTCGGCGTCGCGGAATGCCTTAAAATTGCGTATCGCTATTCTTGTAATCACTTTATGAACTTTTTAATCAAATTATTAATTCCTTCAAAACGCACTTTTACCGCCCCCTTCCCTGAAGTTGAAGTGGCTACCGCACGTAAAAAATCTTCATTAGTTAATAATGCTCTGTAATCTTTAATAAGTTCCTCTTTGTTTTCCAATAAGGAACTTTTCGCTCGCTCATTTAACTTATAAGCTTCTGAAACCCAAACCTCGAACAGCGCACTATTTAATTTAAGCCTGTTTTTTCCGCCTAATATTGAGCGACTGAAAATGTGTTTTCCAAACAACTCCACTTGGAAAAAAACAGCATCAATTATGCCTTCAGATAATATTTCAAGTTCGGTTTTAGTCTTTTTTTCCAAGCTTTCCATCGCCCTGTCTAAAAATGTTGAAAGGGGCTTTTCATATTTAAGATAACTTTCATTAATAAAAGAATATGCTCGTAACAATAATTCGCGATCCTCCATCCTTTTATCCTGTAATTTCAAAACAGTTTGAAGGTCGGTGTCTTCCGAAAGATCCTTAAAAAAGTCTGATGGCTTCCCTTGATTTAAGGCATTTCGGATTTCCATCGAATTTAAACCCAGACCACCTGTATTTATTCTCCTAAAAACGTTGTACTTTACTTCTTTTGGCGTACCTGGTTGGATAAGATATGTTGTAATAGTCGTTTCCAAGATTCTTCTTTGCATCGTTCTATTCAACTTGTCATAGGTTATGCCTTTGCCACTATAGTCAGTTAAAATCTCAAGCCCTGTTAACTCCAACGGTGGGCTATCTTTGGTTTTTAACTCAGTATTTACAATGAAGTTTTTTATACTCCAAAGTCGCTGAAGTCCATCAACCACTAACCATTTATCATCGTCTGTTGCGTCAAAATAAAAAGCAGGCAATGGAAGTCTCAATAAAATAGATTCAATTAACCTGCTTTGAACGTCGGGTTTCCACAGATTTCCTTTCCTTTGAAATTCCGTATTTAAATCAATTTCGTTATGTCGTAACCTAGTAACCAAATGGTCAATCGTCTTTGGTTCAACTATTATTTTTATATCTTTAGGATCGAATGGGCTTTTTATGTCATCACCTACTTCATATGCGTCCTCCTCTTGATTTTCAATTTCAAGAATATCTTCGTCATCGTCCGACTCATTATCAAATCTTTTAACTATCCTTTTTACTTCGTCTTTGTCTACATGATCAATGGTTGCTCCCATTGGAGTCAATCTCCACACGCCCCGGTTTGCCTTATCCAATAATCCAAACCTTTTTAAATAATTACGAGACCAAGCAAGTCTATAAACCAATTTTGTAGTTGTTCCCCTATGAATATCAGCTAAGTCTTCCTCTGATAGATTTAAAATCTTGGCCACCCTATTTTCGATTTCTCTAATATGACCTGAACCACCAAGATCTTTCAGGGCTTGAATAGTCGGATTCATTAAATCATCATATTGAGGTACTGCCATTGTACAATCTTTTTTAAAAATACTTCAATTATTAGAATTAATGCGAAGATAACTTTTTAAGTGATTTAAATCTTTGCTAATGCTAATTGTGTTGTGGAAAATGACAATAAAAAACGATTGAATTTTCTTATCCAATCAAGTAGCACTTCGCTGTCCGAAATTTGAAACTTCGGGCCACCATGTTTCGGGCTACTAGATCGCACTTTTTGAGTCAAACCTATATCACGCCAGAATTAGCATGGCGTAGAAACCCCTCCCTACTCCGCCAGCTGGCGGAAGGGAATCGCACGGGCCTTGCTTTTATATTTTTCTCACATCCGCACATCTGCACATCTGCATATCCCCCATCCGCACCCCCTTGCAAATCCCCGCCAAAATCCGTATATTTGAGTTTCCAGCGGCTTAATTTATTCAAAGCCATCCCCAAAAAAACAAACCGGGTAAATATTTTGCCGGGCTATAAAAAAGCCTGTTTTTCAGCAATTTTCTTGCCGTTCTTTAAAATAATTGGTATATTTGTTTGGTTTACAATGCTTTAGCAAAAAGACAGGTCGTTTTTTTATAGCAGGCTAAACGCATTTATCCTTCAAATTGGCGTTTTTTGTAAAACCCAAAAAGCGGTTTGACGTCAGATTTTATGTTTTACACACGCCCAAAACACCTGCTTTGGGCTCAAACAATATAAGGC
>JBIOHE010000103.1:0-12882 GCA_044448725.1 Sphingobacteriales bacterium
GCCCAATATATTCTTGAAGAAGATGATGAAAATGTGGAGTTGATGGATATTGAATTTGGTTTTGAAGGTATGCCCTTTTATATAAAAGGCCCGAATGATGATGATGCAAAAATACAAAGTATTAAGAATACGCTAATGCGTACTGTCGGCGAAGGTAATTTTTTGGTAATCGAAAACCCCGAAGATCTGGATGATGATGAGTTTGATGAGGATGACTGGTATATGGATGACGAAGACGATGAAGATGATGACGGTTTGCCCGAAGAACAGCGAGAGGTTTTGGAAGAGGTTTTAAGGGTTATGAAACCTACAAAAAAAGTTTATGATAAAGCAATCAGGACAGATGAAGGCAGAGAAATGCTCAAAAAATCAACTATTGGAAAAGGATACCGTCTTGCTAAAAAACCGGTTCAAACAGCATACGACACATTTAAAGATGCTGCAGAAGAATCGTTTTATGCCGAATTGAGGGAACTATTTGACAACAGCGAATTTAAGGAGGCCATAGCGCGTTTAAAAGAAGCGATTACAGTACGCGCCGGCAACGCTATGTTTTATAATTTACTGCAGGCCTGCTATATTTTTGACGGGCAGTATGATGAATCAAATAAACTGATCATTGAAATGTACAAAAGGTTTCCGGATTATATTTTTGCCACGGTCCCTTATGCCAACATGCTTATTGATAAAAACAAAACAGCGCAAGCGATTGCTGTATTTAACGGCAAAGCCGACCTGGACGAGTTATACCCTGGTCAGAAACAATTTAACCGGCACGAAGCAGCGATTTATTATGCAGTGATGTGCCGTTACTTTGTTGCCATAGGCGATATCGACTCTGCCGATTTGTACATGAATGCAATTTTTAAAAAAGACCTTCAATATATGCCCCACCAAACCTTAGTTAATAAAGCTTTGATGGACCTATGCAACGCGAAAATTAAAAAGATAAAAGTCAAAATCGGGTTTTAGGTAAAAATAATTTAATGATACGCCCATGTTTATTACCCGCTACGGTTTGACGCTGTGCTATCTCAATTACCTTTATAGTTAGGCAAGTTCGAATAATACCGGGTTGGTATTTTTAAAAAAACAGGTATTCAATTAATCCGTGAAAGGTTTCCTGGCATCCAATTGCAAAACGTTGCTGAACGTGCTTACTTCGGCAAAACGTTTTAATTTATCTTTTCCCGCTTAAAAAATTTAAAGCGCAAAAATAGGGTTTTTCCTTTTACCTCCTATCCCGCAGAAATTTAGGCGCAACTTCAAATTATTGTAACAAATGCATGATGAAACACCCTTAGTGTATTGAATATATGAATGTTTAATAACTTAGTGCAAACTATAACTGACCATGAAGCGACTTTTACTTTTTTGTTGTACTTTATTTTGCGCCCTGTTTAGCCGGGCGCAGGAAACATTCCCGGTCAATGGGCCATGGGATGTCCGTCCGGGACAATACGCTTTTATCAATGCCAATATTGTAGTCAATGCCCAACAAACAATTGCCAACGGCACTTTATTGGTTAAGGACCGGGTAATTGAGGGCGCAGGGGCCGGGCTCGCCATCCCAAAAGGCTATGTCACAATTGATCTGAAAGGCAAATACATTTACCCCGGACTGATTGACGCCTATACCACTTATGGTATTTCCGAAACGCCACGTCAGGTTTTTGCGCCGGGCGGCGGGTTTGGCCGGGCCGCGGTTTATACCTCCGCGAAACCCGGCGCTTACGGCTGGAACGAGGCTATAAAACCCGAAATGAATGCAAAAGCAGTGTTCCATGCCGATGCCGCAAAAGCGGAGGATTATAAGAAGAACGGCTTTGGCGCTGTGCAGTCATTAATAAATGACGGTATTGCCCGCGGCACATCCGTAGTAGTTACTTTGGGCGATGAGCGCGATAACGAAGTCATGTTAAATGATATGGCCGCCGCCAATTATTCATTCAGCAAGGGTACCGCGGCAACCAATTACCCTTCCTCATTAATGGGCAGCATTGCTTTATTGCGTCAAACCTATTATGACGCCCAATGGTATAAAAATCAAAAAGAAGAATACAATATTTCATTGGATGAATTCAATCATACCCAGGCCATCCCTCAGATTTTTGAGGTTAATGATCAACTGGGTGTTTTGCGTGCCAACAAGATTGCAAAGGAATTTGGCAAGCAATATATTTTTAAAACAGATGGTGACGAATACCGCCGCATCGATGCGATGAAAGCTACGGGCAGTAGTTTCGTCATCCCTTTGACTTTCCCCGAACCGTTTGACGTGGAGGACCCGCTGGATGCACGCAACGTAAGCTATACCCAACTAAAAGACTGGGAGTTGGCCCCCACCAACCCTGCGGCTTTGGAAAAAGCAGGTATCCGGTTCGCCATAACCTCCTTCGGACTTCAAAAACCTGCCGATTTCTGGACCAATCTGCGTACGGCTATCGATAACGGGCTGAGCGAGAAACAGGCTTTAAATTCTTTAACAACTATCCCTGCTGAAATGCTTGGCGTAGCTGATAAAGTTGGCACACTTGAAAAAGGCAAAATGGCCAATTTTATTATCACCTCGGATGACCTGTTTAAGAAAGAAAATATCATTTATGAAAACTGGGTGGAGGGCCGCCAATATAAGGTTACACGTTTGGAAGTTACCGACTTGCGCGGCAACTATAATTTAGCAAGCGATGCTTTATCAAATGTGGTACTTAAAATTGGCGGTACACCCGGCGCTTACGATGTAAATATTGAACGTAACGATGCCGACAGCGCCCGTGCCAAGGGTACAATTACCCGCAACGGCGATATGGTGAGTATTTATTTCGATCTTAAAAATAAACCTGCCGGCAATGTTCGTTTAACGGGTTATATCACAAAAACATCGCCCCTCACTTTTAACGGGAACGGTGTATTGCCGGATGGAACAGATATCAGGTGGGCCGCCACCTACACAAGTGCCGCAGCACAGCCTGCACATAAGGAAACACCTCAGCAGGCAGTAAACGTTGGTCCTGTGGTATATCCGTTTACGGCTTATGGCAATACCGAATTACCGAAGGCTGAAAGTGTTTTATTTAAGAATGCCACCGTGTGGACCAACGAAAAGGAAGGCATCTTAAAAAACACAGATGTTTTAATTGAGAACGGGAAGATAAAAGCTATCGGTAAAAACCTTTCATCGCCCAATGCCAGGGTAATTGATGCTACCGGCAAGCATATCTCACCGGGCATTGTTGATGAGCATTCGCACATCGCTATCTCAAATGGCATAAACGAAGGCACCCAAGCCGTTACCGCCGAAGTTAGAATCGGTGACATTCTTAACTCCGAAGATATAAGCCTGTACCGGCAGCTGGCAGGCGGGGTTACCTCCTCGCATGTTCTCCACGGGTCGGCTAACCCTATTGGCGGTCAAACCCAGCTGATCAAACACCGCTGGGGGGTATTGCCGGATGAGTTGAAATTTGAAGGCGCCGATGGTTTTATCAAATTCGCACTTGGCGAAAATGTTAAACAAAGTAACTGGGGCATACCTGCCGGTACTCCAAATCTCCGCTATCCGCAAACCCGTATGGGCGTTGAAGAAGTATATATTGACGAATTTACCCGTGCCAAAGAATATAAAGCTGCAAGGGCGGTAAAAGGCAGCAATGTGCGCCGCGATCTCGAACTTGACGCCATTGCAGAGATCCTGGATAACAAACGCTTTATTACCTGTCACTCTTATGTACAATCGGAGTTAAACATGCTGATGCACGCGGCAGACTCCATGGGCTTTAAGATCAACACCTTTACCCACATTCTGGAGGGTTATAAAGTGGCCGATAAGATGAAGGCCCATGGCATTAGCGGTTCTACCTTCTCCGACTGGTGGGCCTACAAAATGGAGGTTGCCGAAGCCATCCCTTACAACGGCGCACTGATGCACGATGAGGGAATAAATGTAGCCTTTAACTCCGACGATGATGAAATGGCCCGCCGCCTGAACCAGGAAGCAGGCAAAGCGGTAGCTTATGGCCGGATGAGCGAGGAGGAAGCCTTAAAACTGGTAACCCTGAACCCGGCAAAAATGCTGCATGTGGACAACCGGGTGGGCAGTTTAAAACCCGGCAAAGATGCCGATCTGGTTTTATGGTCGGCTGATCCATTGTCAATTTACGCAGTTGCTGAAAAAACTTATGTTGACGGTATCCCTTACTGGGATATTGAAAAGGATGCGGCCAATCAGAAAGCCCTGAAGGCTGATGAGGCCAGGATCATCCAGAAAATGATAACTGCCAAAAACAAAGGCGCAATTACCCAAAAGCCCGCCGGACGGCGTCCGCGGACAAGTGAAGAAGATGAGAATGGGGACGATTGAGATGTGCGGATGTGCAGACGATTAAGCCCCCTCTAAACGGCAAAGCCTTCATTCACACCTTTAAAAAACAAATAATAATGTGAATAATCTCCCCCGGTAGGGGAGACTTGAAAAAATGACCAATGACCAATGACCAAATGACCAATGACTAACATGAACAAGATATTTTTAATTTTTGGAGGACTACTGCTAAGCACAATCCTCACCTACGGGCAGGCCAATATCTCGCCGGCCCCGGCGCAGTCAAAGCCTGTTGTAGTTACCGGCGGCACTATCCATGTGGGTAACGGGCAGGTAATAAATAACGGCTACGTTGCTTTTGATAAAGGTAAAATAACTGCAATAGGCGAAGGTGCGGCCCCAAATACCGCCGGAGCCGACGTAATTGACGCGACCGGAAAACAGGTTTATCCGGGCTTTATCTGCCCCATCACAACACTTGGCCTTGTTGAAATTGAAGAGGGTGCAAGGGGTACTGTTGATGAATCGGAAACCGGCGACCTTAACCCAAACGCGCGGTCGATTATTGCCTACAACACCGATTCGAAAGTTATACCTACTGTGCGTTCAAACGGCATTTTGCTGGCGCAGCCAACGCCAACAGGCGGGGTGATCTCAGGCATGTCGTCGGTAGTGCAATTAGATGCATGGAACTGGGAAGACGCGGCCTATAAAACCGATATCGGCATCCATTTAACCTGGCCGGTAGCCAGGGCGCAGGTCCGCCGCAGGGCGGCTCCAACACCCGGTGTTCCGCAGGAAACTCCGGCTGAAAAAGCACAAAAAGAAATTGATGCCATTAACAGCTTGTTTTCCCAGGCTAAAGCTTACGCCGAAATTGCAAAACCAGAAGTAAAAAACATACGCCTGGAAGCCATGAAGGGCCTGTTCGACGGTTCTAAAAAGCTGTTTGTAAATGCCGACGGTGCAAAAGAGATTGTGCAGGCGGTGGCCTTTGGCAAAAAATTTGGCCTTTCGGTAGTGATCGTCGGCGGGAACGAATCGTACATGGTGACCGATGTATTGAAGGACAGCAACGTACCAGTGATCTTAAAAGAAACCCAACGGTTGCCCGACCGCGATGAGGACGATGTTTACCTGCCCTACAAACTGCCAAAAATATTGCAGGATGCCGGCGTATTGTATGGCCTAACTGGCATTGGTTTCTGGCGGCAGCGTAACCTGCCTTTTGAAGCCGGCGAAGCTGTAGGCTATGGATTAAGCAAAGAACAGGCTTTAAGCATGATCACCCAAAACAACGCCAAAATTTTAGGGATCGATAAAACCACCGGGACGCTGGAGGTTGGCAAAGACGCCAACCTGTTTGTTTCCGCAGGCGATGCGCTCGATATGATCACCATCAATGTACAAACCGCGTTCATCCAGGGCCGCAACATCAGCCTTGATAACCTGCACAAGCAGCTTTACCGTAAATTCGCAGCCAAATATGGTGTGAAAGCGAATTTATAGCAATTGTATATACCCCGGAAAATAGCGATGGGTTTTAGCCCCATCGTTATTTTTATTTACCGCCCGCCAGGACGGCAAACCGGCAGGGCAGATGCACCTGCACACAAGCCGGCACAGTTAAAACCGGATTTAGTTACGACATTGCTGTGATTACGGGAGGCTAAACGCGTTTAGCTCCACGTAATTTTTTCACTTTTGAAGGCTAAATGCGTTTAGGGCGTGAGGTTTTTGTCGTATTTGAAGGCTAAACGCGTTTAGGGCATGAGAATCTCCTTGAATTTGAAGGCTAAATGCGTTTTGCCTTCAGGAGAAAAATGCCCCGCTGTTTTATAAAACGTTACGTATCAGCGATATATAATATCGTCCCAAAAAAAGAACTGAAAAAACCGTAAAAAGTGGTTGGGAAATATTTTCTTTTATGGTATTGGTATAAAGCCTGAAACGGCTGGCGATTGATTCAAATATAGCGATTTTGGAGGGAATTATCAAGCGGGTAAGTGGACAATTATAATCCTCGCGCCGTCACCAAACGTTCCTAACGGAACATTTCGTGATTTGCGGCATTTTGAAATACGCCCCATTGGATTTGCACATCATTTTGTATTTTGATATATTCGTCTGCCGGAGAATATCAGGACTTTAAGGCAATTGAAATCTTATCAATATCAGTACAACCTTTTTAATCACATAATAATTATGAAAAAATTATTTTACCTCCTGTTATTTGTCATTCTTTTTAATGCGCGTTCGTCTTTTGCGCAAATTGATACGGTTGCCAACCTTTCTGTTGCCGACAAACTTTATGGTTTGAGCAAATTTTGGTCGGAAGCAAGTTATAATTTCGCCTATTTTGATCATGCAAAAATAAATTGGGACAGTACTTACAGGGCTTACATCCCGAAAGTTTTAGCTACCAAAAGCACCTGGGAATATTACGGGGTAATGGAGCGTTTTTGCGCCCTGCTTAAAGACGGGCATACCGGCCTCGAATTTCCGGTAAGTTTGCTCACCCATAAATCAAGATACAAATGGATCTATTTCGAGAATTTTGATAAAAAGTTTATTGTGACTGATATTCCCGTTCAGTTTAAGGACCTGGTGCCGCTCGGCTCCGAACTGCTAAGCGTTGACGGTGTACCGGCCAGTGAATATGCAGAAAAAGAAATTTTGCCTTACCTGAGTGCATCAACAGACTATGTACGCTGGAACCAGGCTGCCTATATGATGTTTTACGGCACCGACTCAACCAAAGTATGGCATTTAAAACTGCGCACGCCAAAAGGCGACCTGATACCTTATAATTACCAGTTTCATACGGCTGGCACCAAATGGGTAAGGCGTTCAATGAACACGCCTTACAAAGTGATGGATTTTAAGATCATCGACGGCATAGGTTATATTAAGCTGAATACTTTTGGCGACGATACCCTGATAAAAGAATTTAAAGCCATATTGCCGCAGTTATATACATGCAAGGGTATTATTCTTGATATAAGGAACAATGGCGGCGGCTCCACAGATATAGGGGCCGAAATTTTAAAGTATTTTACTGATCAGAAATTGCTGGTAGGCTCGGCATGGAAAACGCGCGATAATGTTGCTGCCTACAGGGCCTGGGGCACCTACCAGTTAAAAGACACTACCAGGTTTGAGCATCTGGATAGTTGGCATAAAAAAGTAAGATTATCTGCCCGCGGCGAATACTGGTATCAGGGCGATACCATGAAGTTTGAGAATGATGTAAAGGCCCCTAAAATAACTACGCCTTTAATCATTTTAACAAGCAACAACACCGCTTCGGCAGCGGAAGATTTTTTGATAATTCTTGATGGCCTGAAAGGGCGGGCTACTACAATTGGTCAGCGCACTTATGGCAGCACCGGACAGCCGCTGCCGGTTAGTTTGCCGGGTTTTGATGCACGTATATGCACCAAACGGGATACCTATCCGGATGGCCGCGATTTTGTCGGCGTGGGCATCAAACCGGACATCGAAATCCCCCGCAACGTAAATGATGTGCTAAACGGCACCGATACAGAACTACAGGTGGCTTTGAAGGAAATGAAAAAGAAAACAAACTGATTTATTGCCTTTGTAAATAAACCATTTAGCCATATACCTTTTTTTAAACAGGATGAGTTATATTTGTAATACAGAGGCTTTGCTTTATGAACGATCAGCATAAATATAAAAATGTTATATCAGAGATACCTTCAACAGCGGTAGAGGTTTACCGTATGTTGCCGGAAGGTACCCGTTGCGAGGTTATTTTCAATGAATTGATTATGTCACCATCACCATCAATAGAGCATCAGTTAATATTGATAAAGCTGTCTTCTTTACTTTTTCAGTTCCTGGAGGCCCAGCAAACCGGCACATTGCTCAGCGCCCCTTTTGATGTGTATTTTGATCCGGAGCAATCGGTTGTTCAGCCCGATCTTTTTGTAGTGTTAAATGAAGATGTTCAAATTATACAAAAGAATGGGGTACATGGGAAACCTGCTTTAATCATAGAAATTATATCAACTAACCGTGCTTATGATACAAAACGCAAAAGAGCCCTTTATGAAAAAGCAGGTGTAAAAGAATATTTTATGATCGATCCCGAAAATAAAAAAACCACCTTGCTTACCCTAAACCCGGCAGGGGTTTACGAGCAAACTTATGAGGCGGTTGGGGAGTTCAGGTCTGCTATATTATTCTGCAGGCTCATTTTTTAACTTCGCGGTTTTTTTATTCAGACTAAAATTGACAGCCTATAGCTATTTACGGTTTGTGTGGCTTTGCCTTTTATAGAGCCATCGGCTCGAAACATTTTGTAGCAACGGGTTTTAACCCGTTGTTACAAAAATTCAATATTAAGAGTGCTGTAGGCACGATCCATTTTTATCATTAGCTGTCCCCGTATTTATATGGGTCGAACCTACAGTTCTTAACGTTTTTCTTCTTGTCTTTTCAACGGATTAAAATCCGTTGCTATAATATTTATCGAGGCTATGCCTCTTTGGATGCCTTAGAAACCACATTTTATCATCCTAATAACAATGTTTTATTAAGATTTATTAAATGCATACCCACACAAATTGTTATAGAGCTCTATTTATAGAGCTTGCCTGTTGGTTATTTACATTTTAAACGGGTTTAATTCTAAAATAAGTAACTAAAATCTTATCATTAAATTAACATTTTCATAAAAAACGCAGTCGGTCGAAGTGGTTTAATAACGATATTTCAAAAAAAGCACTCATAAAATTGCAATCTGCAAACGAACCGCCCCGGCTGCTGAACAAATAATAAAAATTAATTTTTTTAACCTATTACAGTCAAGTATTTGTTTATTTGAGCAATTCTTTGCTTAAATTGAGCCAATTATCATATATCAATGAGAATATTTCACCTGAGTGCCGAATGTTATCCCATCGCAAAAGTTGGCGGGCTGGCTGATGTTGTTGGTGCGCTGCCCAAATATCAAAACCTGGCGGGCTTGCAGGCCGCCGTGGTAATGCCTTACTATAACCGCAAATTTGTACAGGAAAACGAATTTGATACCGTGTTCCGGGCCTCCACATTGCTTGGCACACGCCGTCTTTATTTTGAAATACTGAAAGAAAAAACCGACAAGCTGGGCTTTGAACTTTACCTGGTTAAGATCCCCGGTTTACTTGACCGTGAGGAGGTTTACCAGTACCCGGATGAAACAGAGCAGTTCATCGCTTTCCAGATCGCTTTTTTAGACTGGATCAGCTATTCACAGCAATCGCCGGACCTGATACACTGTCACGATCATCATTCGGGCCTGGTGCCGTTTTTATTGTATCATTCCAAATTATATACCCGCCTGTCCCATGTACCTACTGTGCTTACCATCCATAACGGGCAGTACCATGGTTCTTTTGGCTGGGATAAGCTATCATACCTGCCGGAGATCGACCTTACAAAAACCGGTTTGCTCGATTGGGGCGGGGCCATAAATCCGCTGGCTTCTGCGGTAAAATGCTGCTGGCGCTATACAACGGTATCGCCGAGTTATCTGACGGAGCTTTCTATCAGTTCAAACGGGCTCGAATATTTGTTTTATATGGAAAGGGCAAAAGGAGTGGGGATTATTAACGGCATTGATACGGAAATATGGGACCCTAAAAAGGACCCGATGATCCCGCACAAATTTTCGATAAAACAGATAACAAAGGGAAAAAAGGCCGACAAACAAGCATTGTGCGCCAGGTTCGGGTTTTCGCCCGATAAGCCCCTGATCTCGTTCATTGGCCGTTTGGTGTTAGAAAAGGGGGCTGATTTGCTGGCTGCCGCCATGGAGGAAAGCTTTAACGAACATCCCGGCCAGTTTAACTTTTTAATATTGGGGGCCGGCGAAAAAGAAACGGAAAAAGAATTGCTGGAGCTTAAAGACTTTTATCCGGAACAATGCAACGTTTTTATAGGGTATGATGAATCGTTAGCCCACCTGATTTATGCAGGTTCCGATTTTCTGTTAATGCCTTCGCGGGTTGAACCCTGCGGCCTTAACCAGTTGTATGCTTTGCGGTACGGTACCATGCCAATCGTCAGAAGCACCGGCGGTTTAAGAGATTCGGTGATCGACTTCGGTGATGAAGGCGGCTACGGCATCAGGTTTAACAACGCCAGCGTTGAGGATATTTGCGCTTCGGTGACCCGCGCCTTAAACCTGTTTCAGACTACGAAGCATCTTCAGTTTTTACAAAAATTAATGATGGCCCTTGATTTCTCGTGGGACCGTTCAGCAAAAGAATATTACGAACTATACAAAAGCTTAAATCCAACAATATGACATCAAAAGTAATTTGCATTGTACTTGGCGGGGGCCAGGGGAGCCGGTTGTCGCCGTTAACTGCAACCCGCTCGAAACCGGCAGTACCTATCGCCGGTAAATACCGGTTAGTTGATATTCCAATTTCAAACTGCCTGCATTCAGGTATCCACCGGATCTATGTGTTAACGCAATTTAATTCGGCGTCGTTAAATAAGCACATCAAAAACACTTATCATTTCAGCAGTTTCAGTGAAGCTTTTGTGGATATACTTGCTGCCGAGCAAACGCCGTCCAGCGTGGCCTGGTTTCAGGGTACCGCCGATGCGGTGAGGCAAAGTTTGCACCACCTTGCTGTTCATGAATTTGATTATGTGCTTATCCTTTCGGGCGATCAGTTGTACCAGATGGATTTTGCCGAAATGATAGAGCAGCATATTGAAAAAAATGCCGAAATATCAATAGCCACCATTCCAGTACACGTAAATGATGTACCGGGCTTTGGTATCCTTAAAACCGATAGCGATAACAATATTACCTCATTTGTTGAAAAACCAAAAAGCGGATTTGAGAACTGGGTATCCGAAGTTAGCCCCCAAATGGAGGCCGAGGGCCGTATCTACCTGGCTTCGATGGGTATTTACCTGTTTAACCGTAAGCTGCTGTACGAGCTTTTACAGGGTAATGAACGTACAGATTTCGGTAAGGAAATCATACCGCAATCTATCAGCGAACATCGGGTAGTCAGTTTTCAATATGAAGGCTACTGGACAGATATAGGTACCATCCCATCGTTTTTTGAGGCTAACCTTGGTCTTACGGATGATATTCCGCAGTTTAATCTTTTCGATCAGCACCAGATTTATACCCGGGCGCGCATGCTGCCGCCTTCAAAAATGTCAGGAACCCATGTTGATAAAGTAATTATTGCCGATGGCTGTATTATTAATGCCAAAGAGATTGTGCATTCAATCATCGGGATCCGTACCCGTATTGGATTTGGTACCGTGATAGAGAGCTGTTACGTGATGGGAAGCGATAATTATCAAACCCTGCAGCAGATAGAAGAATCGCATCTTAGTCAATCACCCGTGATGGGTATCGGCGACAGGTGCCATATCAAAAATGCGATCATTGATAAAAACACCTACATAGGTGACGATGTACAAATAAATTGCGGCGAAATACTCGAAAATGGTGATTACGGTACCTATACTGTTCAGGATGGTATTGTGATCATTAAAAAACGGGCGGTAATACCCAATGGAACAATAATTTAGGAGGCATATAGTTTGCAGTTTCCAGCAGGCAGAAAGCAGTTTTATCTGCAAACTGCCTGCTGGAAACCGCAAACTTTATAAGCCTTTATTCTTTTCCTGCCAAAGCTTACTGAAAGATTTGGTGGCAACTGTTGGCATGTCCCTGAAATGCCCCCATGTTTTTTTGAAGAATGTTTTTAAAAAAAAGTTTTTAGCCCCGCCGCCAAAATAATCCATGTATTTCCGTTTAAGCATCCCGGTTCTCCACGCGGCCCAGCCCCATTTTTCGACGGAGGTTACCAGATGTTCATTTACAGCATCGCGGCGGTTTAACAGCAACATTTTGTGTATATCAATTTTTACCGGGCATACTTCGGTGCATTTTCCGCAAAGACTTGATGCATAACTGAGGTGCTTAAACTCCTCCATGCCGCTGGTATGCGGTGTAATAATGGAGCCTATCGGTCCGCTGTAAGTGGTTTCGTAAGTATGACCGCCTATGTTTTTATAAACCGGGCAGGCATTTAAACAGGCGCCGCAGCGGATGCAGTATAAAGCCTGGCGCTGCTCTTTTTGAGCCAGCAGGTTGGTGCGGCCGTTATCCAGCAGTACCACATACATTTCTTCTGGGCCGTCGGTTTCATTTGGCTGCCTGGGACCGCTTAAAATGGTATTGTAAACTGTAAGGTTTTGCCCGGTGCCATGCGTAGCCAGCATAGGCCAGAAAATATCGAGATCGGCCATTGAAGGAATGATCTTTTCAATTCCTACTATGGTGATATGTATTTTGGGGAAAGATGTAGTTAACCGTGCATTGCCCTCATTTTCGCTGAGGGCGATACTGCCGGTATCGGCAATTAAAAAGTTAGCGCCGGTTATGCCTGCGTCGGCCTGTACATATTTTTCGCGGAGCAGTTCGCGTGCTTTTTGGGTCAGTTGTTCGGGAGTAGCATCAATTGGGGTACCAAAGCGTTCGTTAAATAATTTGGCAATGTCTTCTTTGGAGA